>NZ_SLTI01000038.1 GCF_004347735.1 Sulfuricurvum sp. IAE1
ATGTCAATGCCGCCAAAAACATACGAGACCGTGGGATACACGGCTCCAATGCTTCCCATCAAACAGCTGCCTAAGAGCTGTGGAGGAAGAATCCACCCCACAAGCGAGGTGGAGTATCAACCGTTATAAGTTATAATTTCCTCATCACTTAGAATGAGGATGCAGATGCGTTACTTTTACAGTTCGTTCGCAATCATGGCCATCGGTCTGATTACGGCGTATTTTTTGGGCGGCCTCGCCGCGGTGTATATCACCTTTTTGTTGACGGTATTGGAGATCTCGCTGTCATTTGACAATTCCGTCGTGAACGCCAAAGTGCTCGAGACGATGGATCCGATCTGGCAGAAACGGTTTATCATCTTCGGTATCCCCATCGCGGTGTTCGGAATGCGTCTGGTATTCCCGCTGGCGATCGTGTCGTTCGTGACGGGGATGGGGATGATCGAAACCCTTCAGGTGGCGATGAACCAGCCGGATGAATACGAGAAGGTGCTCAAATCGACCGAAGGGACGATTTTTGCGTTCGGGGGAGCGTTTTTGCTGATGGTGTTCCTGGACTTTTTCTTTGAGGAAAAGGACATCAAATGGGTGACGTTCGTCGAGGGATCGAGATTTATGGAGAAAGCCTCCAGCGTCAACAACATCGAGCTGATCACCGCGATCATGGTCGGCATCGCGCTGGGGCATATTACCCAGGATTTCGGGATCGTCCAGGCCTTTATGTACGGCGTACTGCTTCACTCGCTACTGGGGATGCTGGACCATTTTCTCTCTTCTGAAACGGTCAAGAGCGGGGTCGCGGGATTCGTTTATCTCGAAGTGCTTGACGCCAGCTTCAGTTTCGACGGCGTCATCGGGGCATTTGCCCTTACGAGCAATATATTCATCATTATGATCGGGTTGGGAGTCGGAGCGATGTTCGTGCGGAGCATGACCATCTATTTCGTCGAGCATAAAACCCTCTCGCATTTCCGTTACCTCGAACACGGGGCCCACTATGCGATCGGTATCCTTGCGCTCATCATGCTGATGAAGATCACGATGCACGTCAGTGAACTCGTGACGGGTACGATCGGAATCGGGCTGATCCTGATCGCCTTTTTGCATTCGCTCTGGGAAAATAAAAGAGCCAACGAAACTCTCTAATCCTCCATGCCGCCGTTTTCGGCGGCATTTTTCCGCACTTTAAAATACTTCAAGATCCCGTACAGACTGATCATCAGCCAGATAAACTCCATCAGAAACGATGCCAGATTCCAGTCAAACATGAGCGACACGATGATGAGCAGTGCCCCGATCGCGTTGAGCAGCGAAAAGCTCAGATCCCTGGCGTCCATTTTTTCGACCTGCAACAGGATGTAGGCGATGACGATGAGTACAACTCCGAAAATGCCGATAAGGTCGGTCAGGGAAAGTTCCATGGGTGCTCTTTAGCGTGAGATGATACGTATTATAGCGTGTGGGGAGAAAAGGAAAAGATTGTAATTTACAGTTTTTAGCAGTTTAAAACTATTTAAATATTATGAAAGGGAAGAACAAAAAAAAGTTTTACATGAGGTAACAACCCTTTTGAACCCCTGTTTCAGGGGATTCGTCAGGGGTTGTCTTGCAATAAACCGACTTATTGTCGGTTTATTACATCATACCCGGCATACCGCCCATGCCGCCCATGTCCGGCATAGCAGGTTTGTCTTCTTTGATCTCGTGGATCGTCGCTTCGGTGGTCAGAAGGAGGCTTGAGACCGATACCGCGTTGGTGAGGGCGACGCGCTCGACTTTGAGCGGATCGATGATTCCCGCTTCGAACATGTCGACGTATTCGCCGGTCGCGGCATTGAAACCGATGTTTTCGCTCGTTGCGGTCGCGATGGTGTTGACGACGACGCCTGCATCGTATCCGGCGTTGTCGGCGATTTGTTTCACCGGAGCCTTGATCGCACGGAGGATGATTTCGCATCCGATTTTCTGGTCGCCGCTAAGATCGAGGTTCACTTTTGCCGCCGCACGGATCAGTGCCGCACCGCCTCCGATGACGATCCCTTCTTCAACGGCCGCTTTGGTAGCCGAGAGGGCGTCGTCGACGCGGTCTTTTTTCTCTTTCATTTCGGTTTCGGTCGCGGCACCGACTTTGATGACCGCTACGCCGCCGGCCAGTTTCGCCAGGCGCTCCTGGAGTTTTTCTTTATCGTATTCGCTGGTGGTCGCTTCGATCTGGGTGCGGATCTCTTTGATGCGCGCTTCAACCATTGCTTTGTCCCCGGCACCGTCGACGATCGTGGTGTTGTCTTTGCTGATGACCACGCGTGCGGCGTTACCCAAATCGGCAATCGTGGCACTCTCGAGGGTGCGCCCGATCTCTTCGCTGATCACCTGGCCTCCGGTGAGGACGGCGATGTCCTGAAGCATCGCTTTGCGGCGGTCACCGAATCCGGGAGCCTTGACCGCGGTGATGTTGAGGATACCGCGGAGTTTGTTGACGACCAGTGTCGCCAGCGCTTCACCCTCGACGTCTTCGGCGATGATGAGCAGAGGACGCGAGCTTTTCTGTACCTGCTCAAGAACCGGCAGAAGGTCTTTGAGATTCGAGATTTTCTGATCGAAGAGGAGGATAAACGGATGATCCAGCTCTACGGTCATTTTTTCGGAATTGTTGATGAAATAAGGGCTCAGGTAACCGCGGTCGAACTGCATCCCCTCGACGACGTCGAGCTCATCGTTGATCCCTTTGGCTTCTTCGACGGTGATGACACCGTCACGGCCTACTTTTTCCATCGCTTCGGCGATCATCGCACCGATCCGCTCATCAGAGTTGGCCGAGATGGTTGCGACCTGCGCGATCTCTTTTTTATCGTTGATGATGCGGCTGGAAGCTTTGAGGTTTTCTAGGATCGCTTCGAGTGCTTTGTCCATCCCCCGTTTTACTTCGACGGGATTCGCGCCCGCAGTGATGTTGCGCAGCCCCTCCTGGTAGATAGCATTGGCCAGAACCGTCGCAGTGGTGGTACCGTCACCCGCTTCGTCGGCGGTGTTGGAAGCGACTTGTTTAACGAGCTGGGCTCCCATGTTTTCGAGGGCGTCTTTAAGCTCGATCTCTTTGGCGACCGATACGCCGTCTTTGGTGATGGTCGGCGAACCGTAGCTTTTCTGAATCAGGACGTTGCGTCCGCGCGGTCCCATTGTCACTTTGACCGCATCGGTCAGTTTTTGGACACCTGCGGCAAGTTTGTTACGTGCTTCATCTGAAAAATGGATCTCTTTTGCCATCGTTTACTCCTTGAATAATTATTTGATGATTCCGAGCAGATCGTCTGCATCGATTACGAGGTACGTTTTACCTTCCAGAGTCAGTTCATTGCCGGCATATTTTCCGAAAACGACGGTATCACCTGTAGAAACGTTTTCGACTTTAGAACTTACGGCAACGACGGTTCCCTGAGAAGGTTTCTCTTTGGCGTTGTCGGGGATGATGATTCCCGAAGCGGTTTTGGTGGCCTCTTCGAGGCGCTCAACCAATACACGGTTTCCAAGTGGTTGGAAGTTCATAGCGTTTCCTTTTAATGAGATGAATTTTACGGCGGAGATTTTACAGGAGTTTACCTCAAATGTCAATAGTCTTAGTCTTATCGGCTCAATAGTGGTGAGTACATTATAATATATAAAACTGAGTGTCTTCGTGCTCCGGCAGGGTTCGTTTTGCTTTTAGCTAACAATAAGTTAATCATCATTATAATTCCGGTCTTCCATTACGATGGCTGGGTAGCTCAGCTGGTTAGAGCGCTGGTCTCATAAGCCGGAGGTCGGGGGTTCGAGTCCCCCCCCAGCCACCATCGAACTTCTTCAAACAATCACTTGAAAAACATCAAACAAAGCCCTTGATTGCGGACTTCCAAGATTGAAATCCTAACTATCCAAACCTTTTGCAAAACTTAATTTCAACCCCGTTGTGTACCTTGACGTGTACCAAAATGTGTATCACTTTGTGTACCAGTTGTGTGTATCAATTTGGATAGGGTACGGGGGGAGAGTCGGGCGAGGGCATGGCGAACATACCCTTTCAGAAATTTTTACCAATTTTTTTGTAGCATCCTTTTGAATTTTTTCTTTTTTGGAGGAGCTTTTGAAAACAGTCGTTTTTAGTGTAATAGCACTAATTGCTTTAACTGGGTGTGCACAGAAACAAATACCTGCACCTATAGCATATAAAAAGTTTAATGCCCCGCTCAATAAACATTTAGAAGCTCAAACAGGCGATGCACTATTTGTTGAGGGGATATTTCGAGAAGGGGAAGTTATCAAGATTGAAAAGCGAGTCGACGAATTAATTCCTGGTTCAATGTTTGTTCCTTTTCCTATGTATATTGAACCAAGTACATTAAGCTTAACACGCGTAGACAATAGATGGAAGTATTATTGTGCTGATGAATCTTACTCAGGTGCTTCTTTTCCGGGTTTAGGTAGTGTTGTCAGAAAAGGAGATTGTGTAGGCATTCGTATTTCTACAGATGGAGTTCAACACGAATGGGTTGTAGATAATTCGATTTATAATCGTGGACTTAATACAATTTGGTCGAAAAATATGGATAATGAGTCAGTCAAATCGATAAAAATTGAAACTGTAAAAACTCCAATAGAAATAAAAGAATTAAAGCGGATTATTTTTGATGGTTACTATGGAGGACAACTGCATTTTACTTGGGAACAATATAACGGTACCAATAAAGAATCTAAAGAGTTTATATTTGACTTCAAGAATGAACCAACAATAGTAGGGATAAAAGGGAATCTTTTCACAGTCTATAAAGCGGATAATATTAAGCTTGTTTACGAGTGGAATAGGTTCAATTAAAAAAATAGGTACAAAGAGACAAGCACCTGACTTAAAAGTGCTTGAGTCTCTCGCGTTCTTACTATGAGGGGTACTTGGGTAATTCCTATAGTAATACCTCTACTCCACCCTCAGTATCGGTAGCTTACCTATGACGTACTGATAGCTATCCCTCAAGGTCTCCTCAAGTAACCCTTGGTCTTCCTTAGCCACGATGAAGCTGTCATGGATAGTCAGTATAATACGTCTTCTCCTGATGAACTCCTCTATCACCCTGAAGCACACCTCAGAGTCATAAAACTGTAGCATGAGTCCCTGTCCGGTAAAGAACCAATCGGACAAGTGGCTATAGTGCTCATAGATGACTTGAACCATCTGTTTTAGGTAGGCTTTGTTCTCTCCGGTCGATTGGGCAAGACTATCCGCTGTCCTGTTGATTCCGTCTTTGTCCGAACGTGCGCTGATATTGAACATTGTCTGTACCGCTTGCTTAACAAGCTCACGGGGGTAGTCTTGGATGTCGTAGAGGTCACCTTCGATCTCGTATCCGCTCAAGTGCAGTGCCATCGATAGTGAGCAGTTCCTAATGTCCACCTCTACCGTCTCCTGTCCGTATAGGGTTATGCCTCTGCGGTCAAGCTTTTTGGTGTTTTGCCAAAGACCACCATAGACCCTACCGCCTCGTCCCAAGTTATCAGTGAAGATACACCTCATGTGGATAGGCTCGGTCACCGGATGCTCAAGTATGGTGATGTGCTTGCGGTTAGTGTTGAGGAACTCATTGTACTCCTTGAGAATTCCCCTGCGTTTATAGGTGATGTCCCTATCGTTGTACCCTGAGAGCTTCTTTGCTCTCTTGAGTTCTATCGTCTCAGCCCGTGTGTGTATGGACAGCATGGAGACAACGAAGCCGTAAGTGCTCATCCGATAGGTAAGCCTTGGCAACACCTCAAACTGACTCCGGCGTTTTGCGCCCTTGGTTCCTTTGTCTCCACGATAGAGAGCAATGTACCCTTTGGCATCAAGGAACTCTAAGAGACTAATCGTGATGCGGTAGGAGAGACTCGCGGGGTTGTAGCGTTTGTCCATGCCATACTCACTGCGGTTGAGACTGACGATGATGTCCATCGACTGATAGGCTAAGGCATTGCATAGGATGACCCTGAGGGTGTCCCTGTAGGTTTGGAGCTTGCTGTCGTATCGGATCGGGCTGTAGTCGATTTGGTATTCACTGATGAGGTCATCGACAAGAGCGTCTGCCTCCTTTGATTCAGACCAAAGGGCGAACTTGAAGAACCGCCGTTTATCGTAGGGATTTTCCCCCTCCTCAAAGAGTTCCTCAAAGGTGAGAGGAGTGTCAGATAAGTAATGCTTGGTCATCTATAGACCCCCTCAAGCTCCATAGCTTTATCTCGTGAGAGTTGGTCGCATAGCTCATTCTCAGGGTGACCGTTGTGTCCTCTTACCCATTCGGCGGTTACCTTGTGGGACTTAGAGACCTCGATAAACTCTCTCCAAAGGTCGGAGTTCTTCGTCTTTTTGAAGTCCTGAGCTATCCAGTTAGAGAGCCATTCGTTAATGCCTCTTACGGTGATCTGTGAGTCCGATACAATGGTGACGCTGTAGTGACCCTTTGAGAGTCCCTTAAGCCCTTCTATGACGGCTTTAAGCTCCATGCGGTTATTAGTGGTGTCTAACTCAGCACCCAGTACCACTTTGGTTTTACCATTGGGGTATTTCAGGAGGGCACAATAGCCTCCCGTTCCGGGGTTGTTCAGACATGAACCATCGGTGTAGATTGTGACTCTCTTTGTAATCTGAGTCGGTTGTTGGTTTGTCATGTGTAATCCTTTGTGTGTGTTTGGTGTGTGAAAAATGGGAGGTGAAAGAGGTGGCTCTTTCTCCTAAAGTGCGCCCTTTCGATGGGAAGGGGATTTGAGGGGGGTTAAAGAGCAGTGCCTATTCCCCCTTAGGTGCGCCCTTTCGGTGGGAAGGGGGTTTGGGTGTCATATACTTCTACCTTAGGAGCCTGAAGCTGTAGTAACTCCTCTTTAGCTACGAGCTCTTTGAGTGCCTCAGAGAAGGTTTGAGGTATCGCAGGTGTCTTAGGTTTAGCTCCCCCATCGATGATGTAGTCTTCAGCCCAATCGCGGAACTCTTTTGCCATAGGTGTCTTGATGAAGAACCCGAGACGGACTACACCGCGCTTTGTCCACATGGTTGATGGTCTGCCATTTTGACTTTCGTAACGATCTGTTACGTAATGCTTACCTTCCTCGAACTCATCCTGATTACGGTTCTTCGCCATTCGTACTGCATCAGGCGTAAGTCCATACCCCTCAGCTACATCTTTGGTGCTCAAGAGCCACTCATGCTCTTCGTTCGGTACTACTTCTACTGTCAGTTCGTTGTTGGAGTATCTCAAGTTGAGACATCGGTTTTGCCTGAACCTTACGTTGTAGCTCCTCTTCGCATCGGATGAAATACTGACGTACCTCAAAGCCTTTACCTGTCTTCTCCATCATGGCGAGGTGTTTTGCCATTTCGATTGAGATGATGTACTCTTTTGAAGGGCGGCCTCCTGTACTTTCGCTCAAAAATGAGTAAAAGTCTTGACCTTATTAAACTTCTAAGTGAATGTTATGTCAATCATGGGGGAATAATGGTGCCTCTAAAAACTGAATTTTTAGTGCATCCAAAAAAATCCAATTTTCCTTCTGCACCTCAGGAAGTGCCGGAAATGATTGCACGAGACTACAATGAAGCCTGTTTAGTTTTTAATGATAGTCCTCGTGCAAGTGCCGCACTTAGTAGACGTTGTTTGCAGAATTTGTTGAGTAATGTTCTTCCGACAGATAAAACCAATATAATAGATTTAATTGATATAGCCATTGAAGGTCTCCCGCCTTATTTGGCTCAAGACATCGACGCTATCCGAAACATAGGTAACTTTGCGGCACACCCAAACAAAAACCTTGAGACAGATGAGATACTTGATGTCGAACCTAATGAAGCTGAGTGGAATTTGGAAGTTTTACAGGGGTTATTTGACTTTTACTATGTTCAGAAGAAGCGGTCTGAAGAGCGTAGAGCTAAACTAAATGAGAAGCTTGAAGCCTCCGGCAAACCTCCAATGAAGTGATAAAGGGAAAAAATATGGCTGATTGTATTGTTTGTGGTCTTGCAGATTGTAAAGAGATGGTGTCTCATGGTGATATTAGTACGTTTAATTGTAAAAGATGTGGAAAATATGAGATTAGTAGCTCTTTGTACGCTGCTTTGAAATACGATAAAAACAAACTTCCACATACTGCTTCAGCTTGGATTCGAGAACAAAATAGTATCAATGGCAAACCGCCAGTCCTAATGTCTGATGATTTTGAAATGTTGCAGACAATTACAGATAAGACTATTAGTAGTAAGTTTGAACGATTTATGAAAGAAATACTGGTTCAGTATGAAAAAGTTAATGATACGGTGATTCTTGATTTGAATATCAAGCCTTCTTGGATTAGCATAACTTGGGTGAAAAATGATGGGGAATTAAAATCTATCATTGAAGAAGGGTTTAGACAAGGATTTATTGAGGGGGAAATTCCTACTATTGGTATGTATGAAGGAACTAATCCATATCGTTGGAGAGCACACATAAGAACTGTCACCTTCCAAGGACGTGAATATATTGAATCTTTGAAGAATATTGGAGGTCATTCAAACAAAATATTTATGGCTTTTCACTTTACGGATGAGATGAAAGAAAGTTTTGAAGTGACAGCTAAAAGAGCTGTAACTGATGCTTCAGGTGGAAAGCTTGAGGCGGTACGGGTCAGTACATCAGGTACACCTACAGACACAAAGATTGATGATGAACTTATAGCAATGCTGAAAGCATCTAAGGTTGTTATAGCTGACTTTACAGGTCAACGTCAGGCTGTCTATTATGAAGCGGGGTATGCAATGGGCATGGGAATCCCTGTAATATGGACTTGTAGAGCTGACCATGTACAAGACTTGAGCTTTGACACACGGCAATACCCTCATATCTTATGGGAAGATGAAGAAGATTTGTACAAGCAGTTGACTGACCGTCTAACAGCTCGATATATCTAAGGCTGTTGGGAGCAAAAGCTTAAGCTCCCTAAAGTTATTGAGCCTCAAGTGCTTTGGCAAGTAGGCAACCCTTTTGCCCTCCAAGACTACAAGCCTTTTTATAATAAGTAAGGGCAGTTGCTTTGTCCCCCACGTCCACCTCATAAATCAGCCCTATTTTGGTGTTTGCATAAGCCTTAGCTTCGTCGTCTTTAGCCGATTTCTCGACAATGACACTCAAGGCGATAAAATCAAAGACACTACGTTTAAAGCACCTTGCGGAAGCCTCAGGGTCTTTTTGCTTAGGGCAGATGTCAAGCTTTAGCTGTTCTACCGGAGAGAAGACCTCCGCCATACTTCCGTTTGACAATAGACATACCAAAACAGCAGTATTGAGTAATAGCTTCATAGAGACCCCTTGAGCACCCGTGAGGCTTGCGTCATAGCGGAGAGGATGAAGTTATAACAGCGGTTAAGTTCTGCTCTCTGCTCTTCCGTAAGCTCTTCAAGAAGGATGGTGTCTTGCTTGTCCTCAAGGTAAGCGTGAGTCTCTGATAGTTCCAGTACAGTGTTGTTATGTTCGATAGTAATCATGTGTATATTTCCTTTGTATTGTTTGTGTGTTGTTGTGTATATAACTATAGGTATTACCCAAGTACCCCTCATAGTAAGAACGCGAAGGAGACTGGAGCAATACACCGCCGATCCTCAGCCGCTTATAACGTCTCTATCGCCTCCTTTAGTACCCTGATGGGATACCCTTTGACATACCGATTCATCGTCATGGTTGAGTGCGAGTGCCCCATGAGTTCGCTAACGATCTCCGGTTGTACCCCTTTGGCGATGAGGCTGGTAGCGAAGGTGTGCCGGAGGGAATAGAGAGACTTGCTTTTGGTATCCTCTAAGTGTCGATGTAATACCTTCGCAAAGCGTTTGGAGATGTACTTCTCAGCATAGCTGTTTAAAAGCTTTTGGAAGCCCTCTACGCTATCTTTGAGGCTCGGGTGTACTGGGATGACCCTATGACTCGAAAGTGTCTTTAAAGCCTTTGTAGGGCTTCTCAGGTCAAAGCATAAGACACCCTCGATTTCAGACATCGAACACTTGAGGAGTTCACTCGGTCTCATCCCTGTGTAGCGTAGAATTTTCACTACGGGATAGATGTCTTCTCCTTGGAAAGCTTGGTCGATAATCTCAAGTTCATCTGCTGAGAACTCCTTACGCTCTCCTCTTGATACTGTGGACTTCTTCACGGTCAAACCTGAGCTGACCGGATTGGAAGGGATGATGTTTTGCTTCACTGCAAACGATAGAAGGACGCTGAACCACTTGAGGTATTTGTTGAGGGTAGTCACTCCGATCTGCTCCTCAGGTGACAGCGTGAGAGTCTTGGAGTGTAACCCTTTGGCTATTTCCTTGAGCGGTGTCCGGCGGTATCGTTCAATGTTCCGCTTGGGGAATTGCTGTAGGAGGTCTCGTGCCTTGATGAGGTGAGTGTATTTGATGTCCCCCATGAGCGGGTTAGGGTTCTTGAGGAGCACTTCAAACACTGCGGGGAAGACCTCAAGGAGAATGTATCGACGGTCTCTTACTTCATCTTTGGAGACTGAAAGGGATTGAAGATAAAGAGTAGCGGTGTCCTTGAGGGTTCCTTTGGCAATGGCGTTGGGTTCCTCTCGGTCTGCCTTGGTAGGCATTAAGCCGTACTTCTCCAATAGAGCAGTAAGCACTGTAGCAGGTATAGCTGTCATCTTGGTTAGGAGTAGGGCTTGTTCGATGGCTTGGTTGAGTTCTGCTGTCTTCTTGAGAGCTTCTGCACTATCTCTACCGAGGGATCGGATTACCTCTGTAGCTTCGATGTATTCCTTTAGTTCCTGTGGTGTACGTCGGCGGTACTTGTAGACACCTTGGGCAGTTAGGGTGACATGACGAGGGAGCATTGAGTCTTCCTTAGAGTGAATCTTTGGAAGCCCGTTTGTGTACCTTGTTTGTGTATCAGTGAAGAGTGAAGAACCTTGTAAGTCCCTGTGGCTGGGTAGCTCAGCTGGTTAGAGCGCTGGTCTCATAAGCCGGAGGTCGGGGGTTCGAGTCCCCCCCCCGCCACCATCGAATCTTCTCCATTCTAAAATACACCTTGTTTAAATCAAATCTGACTTTCTATCGATAATTTTTCCCTTCGCATTGGCCTAATCTCATTCCTCTTTGCTATAATCCCTCATTAGTGAACAGATGAAAGGGGTCATTATGCGCATCGTGATTGTGGGCGGCGGGATCGTCGCGGCGTATATGGCCAACGCACTGTATGAACAGGCCCCCGAACACGACGTCGTGATCGTCACGAAAGAGGCTTATCCTCCCTACGACCGCATCCACCTCTGCGCGCTGGTGAACCAGAGCGCGACGATCGGGCAGATCGCGCTGAGCCTTCCCTCCAAGACGCGTGTCGAGCTGAACTCCGAAGTCACCCGTATCGATACCGTTGCCAAACGGGTCTACACCGCTTCGTCCATGATCTCGTATGACGTACTGGTGATTGCGACCGGTTCGAAGCCCCGGACTCTTTTCGATACGCAGGGGATCTCGAACGCGGTGACGTTTCGCAGCGCCGAGGATTCCGAATGTATCGCCCGGCGGATCGCCGGGAAAAACGTCATCATCATGGGCGTGGGGCCGATCGGGCTGGAATTGCTCGATACGCTTCGTACCATGGAGGGACCGCGCAAGATCTATCTCGTGTCGCGCGGCACCCATTTGTACGACAAGGCGATGACCCCCGAAGCGGTTGCCCTGATGAAGCGCAGTTACGAATCCTCCGATCCCCGGGTCGAGATTATTTTCGAAGACGAGATATGTGAGCGAACGGTCGAAAACGGCGAAATTGTCCGCGTCGCACTCAAATCACGTACGATTGACAACCCGTTTATTGTTTTCGGGGTAGGGATCGCCCCCAGTATCGAGTGCGTCAAAGACTCACTCGAATGTGATCGGGGAATTCTCGTCGATGAGCGTATGCGCACCTCCGCCCCATCAGTGTATGCGGTAGGAGAAGCGGCGCAAATGGGGAACGGCTACATCGCCGGACGGGTCAAGGAGTGTACGCTTCAAGCCGATGCGGCGATCGCAAGCATCCTGGGGCGTGAAGGGGAAGGATTTAGGGAATTCGTCACTATCGACGGGTTGAAAGTGGGGTCGTTTCTTCTCAGTGACGTCACATCGACCGATTATATTGCCGCAGACCCACGCAACGAAGATATCGTCATCGCTTCGCGTGCCGAAGAACGGATCGATCACTATATCCTCAACCGCGAACGGCTGGTGCGGTTCATCGGGATCAACAGCAACATCGACGCCCTGGCCCTGAAGGGTATGATGGAGCGGGGGGAAAAAGCCGATGCCTCGTATTTTTACGCCAACCGCCTGATCAGCGAACGGGGGAAGCTCGTATGCAGCTGCACGGGGGCTTACGAACAGGATCTGATCGCGTTGATCCAGGAAGAGTGCATCGGGGATTTCGCCTCTCTTAAGCCCTACAGCGAAGCGGGGCGCGTGTGCGGACGATGCAAGAAAGACGTTATGGCACTGATCGCCGCGACCCCCGTCGATCCTGTCGAAGCGGCCCGGATGCGTGCCGAGCGCGAAGCGGCGGCGAAAGAAGCCGAGCTTTCGAGGGTGCGGGAGCGGATCGAAAAATACAATCGTCTTCACCCCAAGAACCGGCTCAGTACCGAGAATCTCGAAGAGGCGCTTGAATCGTTCGACATGGGGCGCGAATTCAACCGCTGGGTGTCGATGATCACCGCATCGATGGATCTGCCGCCCCATTTTGAAGAGACGGTGGGGCAGGGGATTCGGCAGCTCAACAAGATCCCGATCGTCTGGCTCGAGCTCGCCGATTGTTCGGGCAATTCCGAAGCGTTCATCAAGACGGCCCATCCCAAGATAGACGATCTGATCCTCAAATACATCTCGCTCGATTATCACGAGCTGTTGATGGCGGGATCAGGGGAACAGTCCGAATCGGCGCTCGATGCGGTGATACAAAACGATGCGGGGCGCTATATTCTCGTCGTCGAGGGGGCGGTGCCGCTGGGGATGGAGGGGAAATTTCTGCGGATCGGCCCCAGGGGGGAGACGGGGCTGGCCCTGCTACGGCGCGTCGCGGCGGGTGCCGCAGCGGTAATGGCCGTGGGGTCGTGCGCCTACGACGGCGGCGTTGTTGCCGCCGAACCCAATCCCACGGGAGCCGTCGGGGTTGCCGAGGCGCTGGGGAGAAACGACGTCATTAACCTACCCGGATGCCCGACCAATCCCATCAACATTGTCGGAACCCTGCTGCACTACATCATGTTCGACGAATTCCCGAAACTGGATGAAAAAAACCGCCCCCTCTGGGCGTACGGGTTCCGCGTACACGACAACTGCGAGCGCAGGGGCCATTACGAACTGGGCGAATTCGTCAAAGAATGGGGAGACGAAGGGGCGAAAAAAGGGTGGTGTCTTTTTGAGATGGGGTGCAAGGGGCCTTATGCCGATCTCAACTGTTCGCTCGTCAAATTCAACGACGCGACCAGCTGGCCGGTGCAGGCGGGGCACGGCTGTTTCGCGTGCGGTCAGGGGAAAATTGCGTTCGACCGTTACGCCAACCACCGCAAATTACCGGAGCAAGAACATGAATAACCTCAAAAAGATCGTCATCGATCCCGTGACCCGCATCGAGGGGCATTTGCGGATCGAGGTGGAGATCGACGAAAACAACACGGTACGCGAGGCATGGGCTTCGGGGCAGCTGTTCCGCGGCATCGAGACGATTCTCAAAGGGCGTGATCCCCGCGATGCGGGGCTGATCGCCCAGCGGATCTGCGGGGTGTGCACGAACGTCCATTACCGCGCGTCGATCAGTGCGGTCGAGGAGGCTTACGGCATCACGATTCCGCCGAACGCCGAAATCGTCCGCAATCTCGTCACCCTTTCGCTGTTCGTTCAAGATCACATCGTCCATTACTACCATCTCCACTCGCTTGATTTCGTCGACATCACCGCAGCGCTCCGCGCCGATTGCGAGAAAGCCTCCGCCGAAGCGCTCAGATGGTCGTCGCATCCCTACCGTAATTCGGCGGGGCATCTGGAAAGCGTGCGGGAAAAACTTGAAGGATTCGTCAAAGCGGGGCGGCTGGGACTATTTTCGAACGGCTATTGGGGGCACAGCGCCTATCGTCTGAGCCCCGAACAAAATCTCGTCCACATGAACCACTACCTCGAGGCGTTGCGGATCCAGCGGGAAATTTCGCAGGCAATCGCGATTTTCGCCGGGAAAACGCCCCATCCGCAGAACCTGGTGGTCGGTGGTGTAACGAGCGTCGCCGATATGCTCAACCCCCAGCGGTTGAACGACTTTCTTTTTATTATCAAAGAGGTGCGGGATTTTGTCGAAAGGGCTTACGTCCCCGACCTGAAGATGACCGTCGATGCCTATCGCGAATCGATCGCCCGAGGCGAAGGGCGCGCGCGCGGGAATTTTATGTGCTGCGGCGGATACCGTTTCGGGAAAGGGGGAGTTCTTTTTGAGGACGGGGTGATCTACGGACACGATTTTAGCCGCGTCGAACCGTTCGATCCCTCGAAGATCACGGAAGAAGCGTCGCGTTCGTGGTATGAGAACGATGCTCCCCTTTCCCCTTACGAGGGGGAGAGCGTGCCGTTCTACACCGACCTTAACGACGACGGAACCCTCCGCAGCGAAGGGAAATACACGTGGGTCAAAGCTCCCCGTTACGGCGGCGAGGTGATGGAAGTGGGACCCCTCGCGCGGATGATCGTGGGGTATGTGAAAAACTCCCCCGTGATCCGCCCTTATATGGAACGGTTCATGGAGGCAACGGCCCTGGAATTGGGCGATTTTTCGACCACCGTCGGCCGCAACGCGGCGCGCGCGGTCGAAGCGCAGATTTGCTGCGACTATCTGTTCGATATGATGAGTGACCTGATCGAGAACGTCAAATACTACGATGAAGAGACCTGGACAAAGTACGTTTTCGAGGAACTGCCGCAAGAAGCCAGGGGGGCGGGGATCTTTGAAGTGCCGCGCGGGGTTCTCTCCCATTTCGTCCGGATCGAGGACGCCAGGATCGCCAATTACCAGGCCGTGGTTCCCACGACGTGGAACGCTTCGCCCAAAGACGCGCGCAACGTCCGGGGGGCGTACGAAGAAGCGCTGATCGGCATCATGCTCGCCGATCCTGCCGCACCGCTGGAGGTGCTTCGGGCCGTCCATTCGTTCGATCCCTGCCTCGCATGTGCGGTGCACGTGATCGACACGAAAGGGCGGGAACTGTCGCACTATAAGATTCTGAACCGTTGTTCGCTATAATGGCGCAACACGATACCTAAGGAACATCATTGGCCCGTCCGAGCAAAGAAGAGCGCAAAGTCTCGATCATGACCAAAGCACTGGAACTCTTTTCGAAAGAGGGGTTCTATCAGACGACAATGCCTTCCATTGCCGAAAAAATCGGAATGAGCGTCGGGAACCTCTACAATTATTTCGCCTCCAAAGAGACGCTTGCCAAGGAACTGATCCTCTACATCGCCAATATGCTGGGCGAAGAGATCCGCCGGATTAACGAAAGTCCGTTGGATACGCGGGAAAAAATCGTTGCGATCGTCCACATGTATTTCAAAATCGCGCAGGAACGCCCCGAGACGATCGAATATTTTCTTCGCGTCTACCTCTCCAACCGCGAAGTATTCCGCGAAGGGTGCGAGGGGATGATCTGCGTATCGGCGTTCGTGACGGAACTGATGATCTTTTTTGAAGAGGGGGGTCGCTCGGGCGAACTGCGCGACCAGGATTTTTTCAGCGCGTTCGGACTCTTTATGGGATACCTGGGGGGGATGGTGTTCCTCAACGGCGAGCGGATTCTCCCGAACGCGCTGGAAAGCTACGAAGCGTCCATCGCCGAAAACATCTACAATGCCCTCAAAGCCCGCTAAATTCCAGATCGTCTGGCTACAGGGGATCACCTGCAACGGGAATACCCATTCGTTTCTGAATGACCCTTTGCTGGGGAGCCTGCTGGACAAAGTCCGTTTTCTGTACCATCCGATTCTCCCTTCGCAGATGTCGTTGCGTGAACTTGTCGTCAAAATTCCCAAATCGGATCTCCTGATCGTCGAGGGGGCCTACAGGGGTGATTTCGAAAGAGGGGGGGCGGTCATGGAAAAACTGCTTCCGGCCCTGGCCGCGCGTGCCAAAAACATTGTCGCGCTGGGGAGCTGCGCGAGCTTCGGGGGGATTTTCAAAGAAGCTTCCCCCGAATCGATCAGCGGGATCGTCTACGACAAAAGCGAAGCGACGGGGCCGCTGGCGGCCATGCGCGAAAAGGTGATCAACCTCGGCGGCTGTCCCGCCCATCCCGAATGGCTGAGTTTTGTCATCGGAATGATGCTGAACAAAAGAAAGGTCGCCCTCGACGAACTCGGCCGTCCCAAAGAACTCTACGCCTATACGGTCCATAACGGATGCCTGCGCAACGACTATTTCGAATGGAAAGTCGACAGCCGGAGCTTCGGCACCAAAGAGGGGTGCCTGTACTACGAGCAGGGGTGTCAGGGCCCCTTCACGCACGGCAGCTGCAACAAGATTCTCTGGAACGGCGTCGCCTCGAAGACCCGTGCGGGGACTCCGTGTTTCGGGTGTACCGAACCCACCTTCCCCAAAACCGACCTGTTCCGTACCAAAACCTATATGTCGATTCCCTCGGAGATGCCGCTCGGGGTCCCAAAACGAAGCTACCTCGCGCTGGCGGGGGCGGCTAAATCGTTTCACATAAAACGGCTCGAAGAGAGGCTGATCGATGATCACTCATGAACTGATCGAGCGGATCGAGGGAGAGGCGCTCATCGATTTTCGTTCGGATCGCAGCGGACGGGTTCGGGATGCGCAGATCCGTTTTTTGCATTTTCGGGGGATGGAGGCGATTTTGGAGGGGCGCCATCCTCTCGATGCGCTCGTCATTGCTCCGCGGGTATGCGGAATTTGCGGCCATTCGCATCTGATCGCGGCGGTTGAGGCGCTCGAGGCGGCCTACCGAAACAGCGGTGCCGAAGTGTACCTGAGTGCGAAAGCACGGAGTATCCGAACGATCACAAAGTTTTCCGAACTGCTGCAAAACCATCTCAAATGGCTCTATCTCATCATGCTCGGCGAAAGCGCGAAAATGCTGCGCGAAGAGCATCCCCTGCCGCTCAAGGCGCTTAATGCCGCATCGCAGGCGAATCGCCTCGCCGCGCTCTTCAGCGGCCAGTGGCCTCACAGCTCCTATGCCCTTCCCGGCGGCGTTACCTGTGACCCGACCCATATCGAAATGATGCAGGCAACCAAACTCCTCGCCGAACTTGAACGGTTTGTCGAGACGGAGGTACTGGGATGCCCGCTTGCCGAGTTCGAAGCGATTCGCTCTTATAGCGATTTGAGGGCGTTGAAGGGGGATTTTGGAAAATTGCTCGACAACGTGGAGCGGCTGGAACTTGCGGACGCCGGGCACAGCCACGGCCGGTTTCTTGTTTTGGGGGAGTATCCCGGGTGCCGCAGCAGCGCGATCGACCGAAACGGCTGCCGCGATGCCGATGCCTCATACGTCAGCGAAGATGCTTCGGCGGTGGTTGAGGGCAGAACGTATGCCAAAAATGCCCTGTACGAAGGGGCGTTTTATGAGACGGGCCCTCTGGCCAGGGCACTCGTCTCCGGCAGACCGATGATCGGTGCGGTGTACGAAGCCCGCGGGGATGACGCGTCGGTACGGATCGCCGCACGGGTGGACGAGATCGTCGGGCTGCTCAAAAATATCCGCGGTCTCATCGAAAGGATCGATCTCGCCGAAACCTCGTTTATCGTCCCCCCTCCGATCGAGACGATCAGCGGCGAGGGGCGGGGAATCGTCGAAGCGCCGCGGGGGAGCCTGATCCACACCGTCTGTATCGACAAGGGAAGGATCCTCTCGTACGACATGATTACCCCGACGCAATGGAACCTCGGCAACGGCACCGCCGATTCGCCCGGAGTAGCGCAGAAAGCGATGATCGGCGCCCAGAGCCGCGACAAAGCCTCTTTTCTTTTCCGGACGTTCGACGTCTGCTCCGTCTGCACCACCCACTGACGCTTCTTCCGTTTAGTCCCAAAAATAACTAAGAATTTATCTTTTTAAATCAGTTTTATGTTTTAAATATTGGTTTAAGTTATTCGGATTTATCATACTGAACGATCATTCACTAAGAAGGAGGGGGACCATGGCCGAGCGTAGAGAAGCGTTTAAAATGCTGTTTAGTGCAAACAGCGCGAAAGTGGAGACGAACAAAGGGGAAGCGTATTACGACAGACTCTTCAAGCAGTGCCGTGCGCGGCTTGACGAGCTCAAAGCGTCGCAGCCGCTTCAGGCGATCGATTTTCACGAGATCCTCAGCGACGAGGGATACGATCGCCGCGAATTCATGAAATGGGCGAGCGCGGCGACGGCGATGCTGATGCTCCCTCCTATGTTTACGCCGCTGGTAGCCGAAGCCGCCGAACTGATGACCCGCGTTCCGGTCATCTGGCTCGAACTCCAAGACTGCGCCGGGAACTCCGAAGCGCTCCTGCGAAGCGACGGGCCGAAAATCGACGAGATCTTGCTTGATATCATTTCACTCGAATTCCATGAGACGCTGATGGCAGCGGCCGGGCATCAGGCGGATGCGCAGCTCGAAGACGCGATGCACGCGTTCAAAGGCAAATACCTCCTCTTTGTCGAAGGGGCCATTCCGATGGGGATGGAAGGGCAGTACGGTACGATCGGCGCAAGCGGCGAGACGTTTCATGAACACCTGTTACGGGTTGCCGCCGATGCTGCGGCTGTCGTCGCGGTCGGAAGCTGTGCGACGTACGGCGGTATTCCCGCCGCGGCGCCGAACCCCACCGAAGCGGTCGGGGTCATGGATGTCCTCAAAGGCAAACCGATCATCAATATTCCCGCCTGTCCGGCCAATCCAGCCAACATGGTCGGGGTGATCTTGCATTTCGTGCTGACGGGGCAGGTGCCTGAACTCGATTCGCTGCTGCGTCCGAAATTCGCGTTCGGATACCGGATCCACGACAACTGCGAACGACGTGCCCATTTCGATGCGGGCGAGTTCGTCGAAGAGTGGGGGGACGAAGGGGCGAAAAATAATTTCTGTCTCTATAAAATGGGCTGCAAGGGTCCGATGACGTTCAACAACTGCTCAATAGTCCGCTACAATGAAGGGGTTAACTGGCCGATCGGGGTCGGACGCGGATGCATCGGATGCTCCGAACCCGATTTCTGGGATAAATACGCCTATGAGCGTCCGATGAGCGACGCCAATATCAAAGCGCCGACCGGAGGCGTCGAAAAAACCGTCGACCAGTTCGGTCTGGGCGTTCTGACCGCTACGGCGGTAGGTATCGGTATCCATGCCGCCGCAAGTGCGGTTGCGGGTAAAAAATCAGATGAAGGGGAAGCACAATGAGTAAACATATCGTAATCGATCCGATCACGCGTATCGAGGGGCATCTGCGTATCGAAGCGGTGATCGACGACAACAATACGATCGTCGACGCCTACAGTTCGTCAACGATGTTCCGGGGTATCGAGGAGATCCTCAAAGGGCGCGATCCTCGTGACTGCGGACTCCTGGCGATGCGTATCTGCGGCGTCTGTACGGGGACCCATTACCAGCGCTCCATCGAGGCGGTCGAACATGCGTTCGGCGTGACCATTCCCAAAAACGCCCGTCTGGTGCGGAACCTGATTCAGGGCGCGCTTTACGTCCACGACCACGTCGTCCATTTCTATCACCTTCATGCGCTCGACTGGGTCGATATCACCAAAGCGCTCGAAGCCGATCCGGCCAAAGCGGTCTCCGAAGCGCAAAAATGGGCTTCGGTGGCGGGTGTCGCGGCATGGGGAGACAGCGAATCGGCCTATAAAGCAGTACAGGAGAGATTGACGAAATTCGTCAAACAAGGCCGCCTCGGGCCGTTTGCCAAAGGGTACTGGGGGAACAAGCATTACAAACTGACCCCCGAGCAGAACCTTGTCGCGGTTTCACACTACCTCGAAGCGCTCGACCTGCAGCGTGATGCCGCTAAAATGCAGGCGATTTTCGGGGGTAAAAACCCGCATCCGCAAAGCATCGTCGTCGGCGGCGTGACCTGTGTGCAGGATATTCAAAACCCCGCTCGGATCGCGCTGTTCAAAAACCTGCTTCTCAAATTCCGCGATTTCATCAAACGCGCGTATCTTCCCGACGTCTATATGGCCGGGACGATGTACGCCGACGAGGCGCTTGACGGGACCGGCGGCGGGCTTAAGAACTATCTCAGCTACGGCGATTTCCGTCTTGATGACACCGAATTTTACAAATCGGCGCTCCTCTTCCCAAGCGGTATTGTCGTGGGCGGGGACATCTCCAAAGTGATTCCCCTCGATCAGGGTAAAATCGCCGAGGACGTCACCCACTCCTGGTACGAAGGGGCCAAACCGCTCCACCCCTACGACGGGCAAACGATCCCATATTACACGGGGTTCGGCAAAAAAGAGGGGGGAATCGCCTACCTGGATACCGAGAAAAAATACAGCTGGATCAAGTCGCCGATCTACGACGATACCCGTATGGAAGTAGGGCCGCTGGCCCGTATGGTCGTCGGTGTCGCCGCCAAGGACGAGCGGATCACCAAGTATGTCACCAACTTCCTCACACGCGGAAAACTTCCGATATCGGTTCTGTTCTCGACCGTCGGGCGGACCGCAGCACGCGCGATCGAGACCGAACTGATGGCCGACGTCATGGTCGAATGGACCGACGAGCTGGCCGCAAACGTCGCCGCAGGCGATCTGAGCACGTGGACGGAATTTGATTTCAATGCCGTCAGCAAAAGCGCCAAAGGGTACGGTATGGCCGAAGCCCCGCGGGGTGCGCTGGGGCACTGGGTCCGGATTGAAGAGGGCAAAGTCGCCAATTACCAGGCGATCGTCCCTTCGACGTGGAATGCGGGTCCCCGCGACTACAAAGGACGGATGGGAGCGTACGAATCGAGCCTGATCGGTACGAAAGTCGCCGATCCCGAACAGCCGCTGGAAATTTTGCGGACCATCCACAGTTTCGACCCGTGTATCGCGTGTGCGGTTCACCTTGTCGATACCAAAGGCAGAGAGCTCGGCGTCTATAAAGTCGACAGCGTTTGCGCCATCTAGGGGGATAACATGAAACCCGGATACGAAAAAATCAAACGGATGACCCCCGCCATGCGGATCATCCACTGGGTCAACGTGATTTCCATCGTCGCGGCGGTGATCACGGGGCTCTACATCGCCCATCCTTATTACCAGAGTTTCATCGCCGATCCGGCGGTGGACAAATACGTGATGGCGTGGAATCGCTGGATCCATTTCATCGGGGCGATTTTGCTTGACGTCACGTCGGTGGCGGTGGCGTACCTTTACTTTTTCAGCCGGTTTGAAAAGCCGTACAAAAAGCTGGTTCCCAATGCGCAGAATATGACGGAATTCAAAGAGGTGCTGATCAATCTTCTCACCCTCAACCGCCGTAAAAATTTCGATTCCAGCCATAGCGACAGTTTTAACGTCGTCTATTTTACGATCATGCATCTGATGCTGATCCTGATGCTACTGACCGGATTGCAGATGTACGTTCACGGCCTGGCTTCGGGCGAGAGCAGTATCGGGGCGTGGTGGCCGTGGATGCTCCACCTCACGACCGACTGGACGCTGTGGGTGTTCGGCGGGAACATGGGGGTGCGTTACGTGCACCATTTGACCATGTGGTGGATCGTCGCGTGGGTGATGTTCCATATCTATTATCAGATCTGGCGGACTATTTTCTGGCAGGAAGGGGATATCGCCATCGCCTTTGGCGGTTCCAAATTCAAAAAAAGTTCGGAAGCGGAGTAAAATACCCTTCGCCATTCGACAGCGGGTGCCTTCGGGCACCTCGGTTGAGGCCGCAACGGCGGTTTTAGCCGAGACAAACACAAAGGGTATTCATGAAAAGCGTCGTCGTGGTCGGTATCGGCAACATCCTCTTTAAAGACGAAGGGGTCGGGGTCTATGCGGGACGGTACCTGGATGAGAATTACCGTTTCGAACCCGCTATCGACATTATCGACGGGGGGACCCTCGGGTTCAAGCTGATGACGTATTATCAGTCTTACGACAAAGTACTGATCCTCGATACGGTTTCCATCGACGATGCACCCGGATCGGTCTATCATCTCCCCGCCGAAGCGCTGATGGGACTGGGAAGCTACCGCCAGACCGCCCACGAGGTCGAAGTGGTCGAGATGCTCGAAATCTGTTCGCTGCTGGATAAAATGGCCGACGTCAGCGTCGTGGGGATCATCCCCGAAGATATCGAAAGCGTGGAGATCGATCTCACCCTTACATTGCACGGCCGCTTCGAGACGATGATCGAAACGACGCTGAGTGAACTGAAAAAGGCCGGGGTCGAGGTCATTCCCAAAGAGAACCCAAAACCGCTTGCCCAGATCATCGATCTCTACGCAAACCCCACGATGGCATCGTTCCATCCCCTTCAACCCTAAGGAATCCCCGTGGCGTTCATTTTCGAAATAGGGTGCGATACCCATCAAAAAACGATTGCCAACACGCTGGTGTCGATTTTCCGGATGCACGGGGTTGAAGCCTCGATCGAGCATGAAAACGGGCTGATCACCTGCGCCATCAATCAGGACCATCCGAGGTTGCAGGAGGCGTTCGACGCGATGGGCTCGCTGCTCCCCGCATCGGTCTTCATGCGTGGAAGCTCGCACCGTTTCGACGAGACTCCGGTGACGAGGCTCCCGGAGTTTCTTGAGCGCCTCCCCCTGGGACTAGGCGTATGTCCCCGCTGCACGGGCGAGATGCTTGACCCCTCTTCGCGCCGCTATTATTATCCCTTCACCTCGTGCAACCACTGCGGGGGACAATACGCGTTTTTCGACGCTTACCCCTATGTCCGTGAGAACACGGCCCTCAGGGCGATTCCTCCCTGCCCCGCGTGTGCGCACGAGTTTTCCGCAGACCCGTTTCGCGAAGGGTATCCGCAGATCGGATGTCCCGAGTGCGGCGTCGGCGTCTCGATGCGTGAAGGGGATGAGCTTTTCCTGGCGCGATCGTCGGCCGAGTACAAAACGCTTTTTGAACGCGCGGCCGCGTTGATCGCGGCAGGAAAAAAAATCCGGATCAAAACGACGACGGGAATACGTGTATTCGCCCCTTCCGATGCGGGCGGGGGAACCGCCCTGATGGTATTCAACGCCTCGAAACTTTCGACGCTTTTCTCGCTGATCGACGAAGAGTTCAACGCACTCCTCTCGATCGAACGCCCCGTGTTGCACGTCGCCCTCAAAGACGAACGTCTCAAATCAGTTATGGGCGATACGGCCGATGCACAGTACTGTGACGACGGGTTTACCCTCCTGCTGGGACGTGAACTGATCGAACAGGGGATCGATGCGGCAGCCGTGAGCACCGACGAACACACCCCGGTCGATGCGGTGATCGATTACGATATCGCGATCAACACCCAGTCTCCGATGCGCCTTTTCCTCAACAAAGATGTCCGTTTCGTCGCACAGGGGGAGAGGGGAAGTTTTCCGGCTTTCGTGGTTCCGGCACTCGATGTGGCCAGTTTCGCCCATTCTTTGGCGGCCGTGAGGGTCGGAGAGAAGATGCTGATCGACCGTCCCGAACATCTGGGGGGGACGGCGACGTCGAAAGTCAACGCGCTCGAAGGGGAGCAACTGGGATTTTCGCACGGGAACATTCACCGTTTCGATCAGGATACCGCCTCGTTTATGGCGGTGCTGGCGGAAAACGGTTTGCGTAAAAACAGCGCCGTATGCGCCTACTTCGACGAGACGATCACTTTTTTGTATACCAAAGGAGAACACATCACCCGGATTATCCCCGCCGAACCTTTTGTCTCTGCGGGACTGATCGGGCGGATCGGATCGTTGCGGGAAGGGTCCGACCGGCTGATCGGCAATCTCCGTTCGCAGCACGTCCAGTTGTACGGCGTGCTCGAGACGATTGAAAGTTCTTCGTGCTCTTTGTTCGAAGCGGCCGCGATGATTGTGGGTCTTGAAAACCCCGCGATGAACGCTCTTGCGAAAGAAGCCCTTCGATTTGTGGGCAAAGGGGGGCTTCAGATCGATACGAAACTGCGCGACAACCGCTTCGACTCGGTCGCATTTCTGGCCAGCATCATCAGCTACCGCCTCGCCGATGTGCCTACCCCGTTGCTGTGTTATTCGATTTTCGAGTCGCTGGGAGACTATTTCAGTGATATACTTACCGAACTTAAAAACCGTTCCAAAGCGGAACATGTGGTGTTGTGCGGCAGCGGGTTCGCCAATCAAAGTCTCTACAGCCGGGTGGTACGGAACCTCAAAAATACACCGCCGGTATTATCGCGGAGTTTTCCGATAGGGAGGGAAAATGGAGTCGTCGGAGGGATTTATCTCTAAACGTCTGCTCATAACGCTCCGCGGGATCGTGCAGGGGGTCGGCTTCCGTCCGTTTGTATACCGTATCGCCAAACGCCACGGGATACGCGGATACGTGACCAATACCCCCGAAGGGGTTTTGATCGATGCGGAGGGAAGAGCCCTCGAAGCGTTTCTTTCGGCTTTGCGGCACGATCTTCCCCCCCTTGCACGGATCGATGTACTGGAGAGTTCCGAGGCGGCCGAAATCGGCTACCGGACTTTTGAAATCCGTGAAAGCCGGGTAGGGGAGGGGAGCGCGGCGATCCCTCTGGAGAGTGCGCTGTGCGGCGCATGCGAACGTGAGATGCGCGACCCTTCCGACCGGCGTTACGGTTATCCTTTCATCAACTGCACCGACTGCGGACCGCGCTACACGATCATGCAGATACCTCCCTATGACCGTGTCCGCACGTCGATGAAACATTTCGAGATGTGCGATGCGTGCCGCGCCGAATACACCGATCCCGCATCGCGCCGTTTCCATGCCGAACCGATCAGTTGCCCCGAATGCGGACCGAAACTGAGACTTCTTGATGCTGCGGGCGGCGAAATCGACGAAGATCCGATCGAAGGTGCCGCAAGACAGCTTAAAGAAGGGAAAACGATCGCGCTCAAAGGGCTCGGGGGATTTCACCTGATGTGCGATGCCACGTCCGAAACGGCGGTTTCGGATTTGCGCCGCCGCAAACGACGCCGGGCCAAACCATTGGCGGTGATGTTCGCTTCTATGGAGCAGCTTCGTTCCCACGCCCGCATCGATGATGACGAAGCGGCGCTGATCGGGGGAAACGTCAAGCCGATCGTGCTGGTGGATGCCGATCCCGCATCGTCGCTGGCCCCTTCCGTGGCGCCGGGAATCGGACGGATCGGCGTGTTCTTGCCCTACACTCCGCTGCACCGCATCCTTTTGGAAAAGGTCGATTTTCCGCTGGTGGCGACGAGCGCCAATCTCAGCGACGAACCTATCCTGACCCGTGCCGAAGAGGTGATTCAACGGCTGGGTGACGTTGTCGATGCGATCCTCGATCATGACCGAAGCATCGTCAACGCGCTCGATGACGCCGTCGTACAGGTTGCGGAAGGTCATACGCTGATGCTTCGGATGGGGCGGGGATACGCCCCGCTGACGTTTCCGCTGGGGGGTGCGCTGGACAAACCTCTTTTGGCCGTCGGCGCGCATCAAAAAAGTGCGGTCGGGCTTGGAATCGGCCGCAGTCTTATCCTTGGAGGCCACATCGGGGACCTCGGGAGCCTCGAAGCCGAGGAGTATTTCGAACGCAACATCCATACGCTGGAACGGTTTTACGGTTGCGACCCTCAGACGATCCTGCATGATCCCCACCCGGGCTACGCATCGACCCGATACGCTTTGGAGCGGACCAAAAAAGTTGCGGCGGTACAGCACCATTATGCCCACATACTCGCCTGCATGGCCGAACACGCACTGGATGAGAGGGTGATCGGCTTTTCGTTTGACGGGACGGGCTATGGGGATAACGGTACGATGTGGGGCGGAGAGGTGCTGATTGCCGACGTCCACGGGTATGAGAGAATCGGTTTTATCAAACCTTTCGCCCTTCTGGGCGGGGATAAAGCGGTCAAAGAGCCGCGCCGCATCGCCCTGGCTTTGCTGTTCGAGCGCTATTCGCTCGAAGAAGTGCTCTCGATGCAAATCCCCACGACCGAGGCATTTTTGCCCCATGAAATCCGGCAGCTGCACCATATGTGGAGCAAAAATCTCAACGCTCCGCGATCGAGCTCGATGGGGCGGCTTTTCGATGCGGTCGCTTCGCTGGGGGGATTCGTCCAGAGCCTCGATTACGAAGGGCAGGGGGGACTCGTGATGGAGGGCTATGCCTGCGAGCGCGAGGATGAACCGTTTGCGTTTTCGATCGAGGAGGGGGGATGTGTCGATGTCTTGCCGATGGTGGAACAAATCATCGCGCTCCTCCCCTCAGAGGAAGCCCGTCGTACGATCGCGGGGCGGTTTATTGCGACCGTGGTGTCGATCATCGAAACCTTCGCGTCGCGTTATCCCGAACTCCCTGTTGCCGTAGGGGGAGGGGTATTCCAAAACCGTGCCCTGATGCGTCGTCTGTATCGCCGTTTTGAGGGGAAACGGTTTTATGCCCAGCAGCGTACCCCGCCCAATGACGGTTCGATTGCTCTGGGACAGGCATGGTGGGGGGTTCACAACCTTTAGGGCTTTGCCTCCAGCCATAACTGTTTGAGGACGTGCGGCTGTTCGGAAGAGGGGTAGTTGAATTTGAATTCGGCCTCTTTGAGATAATAGACGAAGTGTTCGGACTCCACTCCACGGTATTCGAGGATGAATGATTCGAAAAATCCCCAGAAACGGGTGATTGCATTGTTTCGTTTCTGGAGTTTTGCGATCCGGTTGATGCGGAGGAACTTGGTGAACTCCCGATAATAGACGTCGTGCAGATTGTCGTCGAGAAACTGCTGTTTATAGCGGTGAAGGGAGGGCATCATCAGGGTGTAGACCCATCCGCCGTAATCGAAGGTAATGAAATTGTGGGCATCGAAAATATGGCGCTCGTCGTGGCGCTTGGCCGCCTCGAGGTAGATATACTCTTCGTATTCCCCGATCGCTTCGGAACGGTTTTGGTAGAGCAGTTCGAGATGTTCGGTAATGAGGGCTCGGAGCCGGTCGTAGCGTTTTTTGACGGTGACGTAATTAAGGTTCAGCGCGCGCGCCGCCGCGGATGCGTTTGAACCCGCGCAAAACGCGTCGATGACCGCCATGTCGGTGTGCAGTTTGGCAGGGCTGTATTTTTTGCGGCACGATGGGCATTTGACCATCCCCTCGGCCAGATGATAGAGCCTTCCCCCGCAAAAAATGCATTGTACCGTCGGTTCCATACCGACTATTGTAGCATCTCTCGGTCCTGAAACCATATAAGAACTTCCCTTTTTTAGATTACTTTCATACTAAAAAAATATAATACCTGAATAATGATTCATAAATAAAGGCGGCAGGATTATGGAAGTAGGGTTGCTGGTCATTTTCTGGTACGGGATTCTCCACGCCTTCGGTCCCGACCATCTAACCGCCATTGCCGATTTCTCGATCGGGAAAAATGCCCGCAGGACGTTTATGACCGTCGGTGCGTTTGCGATCGGGCACGGGGTGATGCTGTTCGCCTTTGCCAAGGTGCTCGAAAAGGTTTCAATCCCCGAAAACATCACCGCTTACGGCGACGTCATCGCTTCGAGCGTCATCGTATCGATCGGGGTCTATCTGCTCTACATGGTCACCCGTAACAAAATTCACCTCAAATCGCACGTACATGACGGAAAACGTCATACCCATATCTGGTTCGGGGATGAACACGCCCACGATACCGCCAGCGGCGGGGCTTCCGCACTGGGGATCGGGATGCTGATGGGGATCGGCGGCGTACGCGGAATGCTGGTGACGCTGGGGATGATCGAAGGCCAAAGTGTTAATGCGATGATGATCCTCGCTTTTATCGCAGGGGTGATGGTTGTCTTTGTTGCCTTTGGTTGGGTAATATGGTGGATCAACAAGGATATTCTCACCAATATCCGAAACGTCCGCCGTGCGTTCGCCGCGGTGGGAGCCGCTTCCGTGATCGTCGGCGGGAATATGCTTTTGGCCTGAAAAATATTGAGATAGAGGAATAGAGATTATGTGCAAAGACTGCGGCTGTTCGATTACCGATCATCACCCCCATACCCATGTTGACGAGTTCGGCAACGAATATACTCATACACACGGCGATCATCATCATGACGGCCACGATCATCACTCTCAAGCCCATCAGGCGGCGCACGAGACACTTCACCACAATCCGCAGCTCAATGACCCCAAAACCATTTCGGTTATTACGAAGATTTTAGACAAAAACGATACCGAAGCCCGCCATAACCGCGAACATTTCAACGAGCACGGCGTTTTGGCGATCAACCTCATGAGCTCACCCGGCAGCGGGAAAACGACGCTGCTGGAAAAAATGGCGTCCCTCGCACCGTTCAAATACGGGGTGATCGAGGGGGATCTGGAGACGAGCCGCGATGCGGACCGGCTCAAAGCGGTGGGGATACCGGCCGTGCAGATCCAGACCGGGAGCGCGTGCCATCTGGACGCGTTTATGGTGCACAAAGGTCTGCATGATCTGCCTCTCGCACCGCTCGATGTCTGTTTTATCGAAAACGTCGGTAACCTCGTGTGTCCGGCCAGCTACGACGTAGGGTCGCATCTCAACATCGTCCTCGTCTCTATCCCAGAGGGGGAAGACAAGATCGCCAAATACCCCGTCATGTTCCGCACGGCCGATCTCATCCTCATTACCAAAACCGATCTGTTGCCCTATTTCAACTACGACATTGAGCGTGAAAAAGCCCAAGCGCGAAAGATCAAACCCTCCGTCGACATTTTGGAAGTCAATATCAACGACGAAGCTTCTATCATGAAAGTCATCGAGTGGATCGAATTCAAACGAAAGATGAGAAATTAATTATGTGCCTCTCCATCCCCTCGAAAGTGGTCAAAATTGATAGTGAGACCAATACCGCCATTGTCGATACGATGGGAGTGCAGCGCAGCGCCGGGCTGGATCTGATGGAAGAAGGATCGGTAAACGTGGGAGACTATGTGTTGCTGCACATCGGATTTATCATGAACAAGATCGACGAAGAAGACGCCCTCGAATCGCTCAAAGTGTATCGGGAGATTCTGGAAAAAATGGACGAATCCGAAAGGCGCGCCGCAATAGCAGAGAGTGACAATTGCCCTAACGGCGGAGCCTGAGATGGCTCTGGAACTCAAAAACCTCTACGACGATTTCCGTAACGCCGACACGATCAAAGCATATGCCGCGATCATTTCCGAGGATGCGCGTCGTCTGAAATCTCCGATCAACATCATGGAGGTGTGCGGCGGGCATACCCACACGATCATGAAATACGGCATTCTGCAGCTGTTGCCCCAGAACATCCGTTTCGTCCACGGTCCGGGATGCCCCGTGTGCATCATGCCCAAAGAACGGATTGACCATGCCTATGTCCTGAGCATGCAAGACAACGTCATCCTGGTAACGCTGGGCGACATGATCAAGGTTCCCGGCAGCAACGGGAGTTTACAGGACGCGCGGAGCAAGGGGGCGGATGTCCGGTTCGTCTATTCGCCGCTGGATTGTCTGAAGATTGCGCGGGAAAACCCAGACAAAACGGTGATCTTTTTCGCCATCGGGTTCGAGACGACCACCCCGATGACTGCCGCGCTTTTGGAGACGGTGATCAAAGAGGATATCCCAAACATCCTGCTGCATCTCAACCACGTCGCGGTCCCCGAACCGATGCGCGCGCTCATCGGCGATGAGGCGTGCATCATCGATGCGTTTTTGGGTCCCTCGCACGTCAGCGTCATCAGCGGGAGCAAGATTTACGAAGAGTTCCCCCGCGACTGGGGCAAACCGGTCGTGGTGAGCGGATTCGAGCCGGTGGACGTGATGCAATCGATCAGCATGATCGTCAAGCAGTTCATTGAAGGGCGTTGCGAGCTGGAGGTGGAGTACAAACGTGCCGTGACCCGTGAGGGGAACCTCAAAGCGCAGGCGATGGTGGATAAATATTTTCAGAAAGTGGACTTCCGCTGGCGCGGACTGGGCGACATCCCCCAGAGCGGTATGGGGCTGAGAGCCCAGTACGACTGCTACAACGCCGAGAAAATCTACGATGCGGTTCTGCCCAAAGAAGAGATCAACGACCACAAACTCTGCATCTGCGGTGACATCCTAAAAGGCAAAGCAACCCCGCCTGAGTGCTCCATCTTCGGTACCGCGTGCAAACCGAGTAGCCCGGTCGGGAGCTGTATGGTCAGCTCCGAAGGGGCGTGCGCGGCGTATTACAAATATGGGAATCCGGTATGACAAAAACGATTACGTTAGCCCAAGGCAACGGCGGCGAAGAGAATAACGACCTGATCAAAAAGGTGTTTTACAAAGCGTTTAAAAACGAGATACTGGAGCGGAGCGAAGACGCGGCGGTGATCGGGAATCTGGCGATGACGACTGACAGTTTCACGGTGAGCCCGCTGTTTTTTGCGGGGGCGGACATCGGCAAGCTTGCGATCTGCGGAACCTGCAACGATCTGGCCATGATGGGTGCCGCGCCCAGATACCTCACCTGCGCGGTTATCATCGAGGAAGGTTTTGACGTAGCGAGTCTGGAGCGGATCGTCGAGAGCATGCGGCGCGAACTCGAAATCAACGGGGCGGTGGTCGTCAGCGGCGATACGAAAGTCGTCCCGAAAGGGAGTGTGGACAAGATCTTCATCAACACCACGGGGCTGGGTGAGATCGTCCAGGAGGGGATCAGCTCGAACGCCATCACCGAAGAGGACGTGATCCTTATCAACCGCGACATCGGATGCCACGGAGCGACGATTTTTGCCGCACGCGAGGGGATCGAGATGAGCTCTACGCTCAAAAGCGACTGCAACTCCCTCTACCCGCAGGTGAAAGCCCTCATCGATGCGGGGATACGGATCACCGCGATGCGCGACGCAACGCGCGGAGGGGTTGCGGCGGTGCTGAATGAGTGGGCCAGACAATCTAACGTCTGCATCGAAGTGGAAGAAGCCAATATCCCCGTAAGCGATGAGGTACAAGGGATCTGCGAGATGCTCGGATTCGAAGCGACGTCGCTGGCGAACGAGGGGACGTTTGTGCTGGCGGTGAAACGCGGCGATGCGCAGCGGGCCATCGACATTCTGAAGGGTTTTGTCGTCTGTGCGATGGCGTCACAGGTAGGCGAAGTGAGTCAAAAGTATCCTCAGCGCGTTATCCTCAAAAGCCCGTGGGGGACCTCACGGTTTCTGGAAACCCCCAGCGGTGAGCTGTTGCCGAGGATCTGTTAATGCATGAATATTCGATAGTGCAGGCGCTGTTGACCCAGTGTGAGGATATTGCCCGTGAGAACGAAGCCGAGTCGGTGACGAAGATCGTCGTCAAGATCGGCAGGATGAGCGGTGTCGAACCCCATCTGCTCGAAATCGCGTTCAATACGTTCAAGGAAAAGACGGTATGTGACGGGGCCGAGTTCGTGATGAACGTCCAGCCTCTGGTGATCGAATGCAGCGGGTGCGGAACGCAGACGACGCTCGAGGAGATCTATTACAAATGTCCCGTATGCGAGAGTCTGGAGGTCCGGGTGATCGACGGTGAAGAGATGTTTTTGATGAGTTTGGAGATGGAATAAAAAGGGGAACATCTTCACTGAAAGTTCATTCACTTTTAAGAACTTTTAATCTCTTTGGTTCCATAATGTTTAAACATAACACTATCAAAGGACAACGCCGATGCAGCACGAAGACTTGTGGAAAAAAATCAAAGAAAATCAGGAACTCTCGCGACGGGACGTATTGAAATTGATGGCGCTTTCGCCTGTAGCGGCGGGAGTGTTGGCTTCATCGGCTTCCACTGAAGCGCATGCTTCGGCTTCCGCGGCAAAAGGGCGTATTGTGATCGTCGGGGGCGGATCGGGGGCTTTGATGGTTCTTTCCCGCCTGCGCCGCGCTCTGGCCAATCCCGATATTACCGTTATCGCTCCGAATGACAAACACGTCTACCAGCCCGGACAGGTATTCGTTGCGGCAGGGGAGTACGAACCCGAGGATATCATTTTTGACAACACCGGCTACATCGGCGAGGATGTGACGTGGATCCGCGATGAAGTCGCAACTTTCGACCCCGATGCGAACAAGCTCCTCACCAAGGGTGGCAAAGAGGTGGAATACGACTATCTCGTCGTCGCGACGGGGATGCAGTACCTTTACGAAAAGATTGAAGGGCTTAACACCGGCCTCATCGGTCAGCACGGGATTTCAAGCGTCTATCTCAGCGACCTCGCCAAAGGGACCGCCGAGGGGGGAACGATTACCCGCGACTGGTTCAATGCGGTGCGCGAAGCGGCGAAAACCTCCAAACCCCGGGTCATTTTCACCCAGCCCTCTACTCCCATCAAATGCGGCGGAGCTCCCCAGAAAATGCTGTATCTGTGTGATGATTACCTGAAGAGGGATAAGCTCGATGCTGAGTTTATTTTTGCCAGCGCGGGAGAAAAACTGTTCAGTATCGAAGAGATCGAAGCATCGCTTGCCAGCGTCCAGAAACGCTACGGTAACATCACGAACAAATTCTCTCACGAACTGATCCGCATCGACCCGGAGAAAAAAGTGGCGACCTTCCTGCACAAATACCAGGTACAGGGGGAATACGACAAAGAGTATGAAGAGTACGAAATGATCGACAAAGAAGAGGAAGTGGCGATCGAATACGATTTTATCCACATCTCTCCTCCCACGGCGGCGGTCGACGCGGTCGCCGATTCGATGCTCGGATGGCAGAAGGGGAATGCCCAGGGGTGGCTCGAGGTGGACCGTGAGACACTTCAGCACCGCCGCTACAAAAACGTTTTCGGGATCGGGGACGTATGCGGTATCCCGATCGGGAAAACGGGGGGGACCGCACGCCATCAGGCCCCAATCGTTGTTAAAAACTTGGTTGGCGTGATGGAAGGGAAAGAGCCCGCCGATAAATTCGACGGCTATACTGTGTGTCCGCTCAAAGTCTCCTACGGCGAGATCATCATGGCGGAATTCAATTATGACGGACTTGCCCCTTCATTTCCGTTAGACCCTGCCAAGCCGCGCTGGATCTGGTGGGTTTTCGACCTTTACATGCTACAGCCGATGTACCGTTATCTGATGCTTAACGGCCTGATGTGATAAAAACGTGTTACGGATATACACAACTGAAAGGAAAGCTGAATTATAAGGCAGAGTAATTGACGCTGTTTTAGTCAGTTGGTGCGTCAGTTGCATTACCATACCTGAAGAGTGTAAAAAATACGTAAAAGGTATGGAATGAGCAAAGAGTACGTGTTGAGCGACACCGATTTTCTGGTGTCGCAAACGGATGAAAAAGGGCGGATCCTGTTCGCCAACGAAGATTTCTGCAAAATAGCCGGGTACACGCTAGACGAGCTGATCGGTCAACCCCACAATATCATACGCCATCCCGATATGCCCAAAGCCGCGTTCAAAGACCTGTGGGATACGGTCCAGAAAGGGAAAATCTGGACTGGGTATGTTAAAAACCGCACCAAAGACGGGGGGTATTACTGGGTCTATGCGACCGTATTTCCCAATATTGCCTGCGAAGAGGGAAAATGCGGTTTCATGTCGTGCCGCCGCAAACCTTCGCGCGAAGAGATTGCCGAGGCCGAAAGTTTGTATCAGACGATGCGGCAGGAGGCTTAAATGAACAGCACGGCAAAAATTGCCCTTTTGGCAGTAGTAGGTATCGGCGGAACCGCGATCGGGATGATGAGCGGGAGCATGGGAATGATGGCGGGGAGTTCTGTCCTGACCGTTTTGATAGCGGCAGGTATGCTTTTGCAACCCTCTTCGAAGAACGGTAAAATCGACGGATACCTCGATCAGTTCATGGACCTCATGTACTACAAACGTAACCGGATCAAACCGATCGATGGCGCTGCCGGATCGATCGAAGCCAAACTGAGTGCCCTGGCAAAAGCGCATGAAGAGATGTTGCTGGCCGACACGCAGGTGGCCGGAGAGATGGTGTTGCTGGCCGACAAGGTAAGCCAGGGGCATTACCGCTGCCGGGTTGACAGCGATACGAAAACCCCGCACGTCCACCTGCTTCGGATGACGATGAACAACATGCTCGACCAGACCGAAAAAAACATCGACAAGGCGATCCGTGTCCTGGAAGCCCTCGGCGAAGGGAAATTCGATACCCGTGCCGAGATCGGCGTAGAGGGTAAAATGGGGCAGATGCTCGCCAAAATCAATGAGCTTGGAAGCGCTTTGCAGCGGATGGAAGACCAAAACAACGAAGCCAAAGAGGTGCTGAACAACAACACGCTCCACCTCCGCCGGACGATCGAGGAGCTCCGTTCGACGAAATTCCTCGAACTCAACGGGATGATCAACACCACCGTCGAGCGGATCCAAAACGTCGCGGGGAAAGAGCATGAGCTCGCCGACAATCTTCAGGCCCTTACCGGGAATGTCCGTGAAACGAAAGAGATTCTCGTCACGATCGGAGACATCGCCGATCAGACCAACCTGCTTGCGCTCAACGCCGCCATCGAAGCAGCCCGTGCGGGAGAGCACGGACGCGGATTCGCGGTTGTCGCCGACGAAGTGCGTAAACTGGCCGAGCGGACCCAGAAGAGCCTCGCCGAAAGCGCGGCGACGATCAACATCCTGATTCAGTCGATCAGCGACAACAGCGAAGTGCTGAACAAAAACATGGGCGAAATGATGGATTTGACACAATATGTGGGCAACGTCGACCGTAAAATGGAAGAGTTGCTCGAAGCGATGGACGCGATGAGTTGAAGCGCTATACGCTGTAGGGGTGCAGCAGGATCGACGCTCCGTTGACATCCCCTTTCTCGAGTTTCAGCGCCGCCGCGTAAATACGCCCGAGCATCCCCGTATGGGTGATGAGAGCGTCTTCAATCTCCTGATCGGGTTTGAGTTCTTCGACGATCCTTTGGATCGGCACGTTCATCAGCCCCTCGAGCAACGAGAACATCGCGATAAGGCGGGTTCTCTCAATCATTTTTTCTTCCGGGTCGGAGGAGAGTTTGTGGAGCAGTGACACCATCGTATCGATCCGCTTCTGGGCAAAAACGGTGTAGGGATTGCGTTCGTCGACCGATTTCGTCCCCGATTTGGAATAGATGATGAGCATCAGCCACTGCATCAGATCCATTTTCCCGAGCTTTTCAAGCATTTCGCGCAGCGACGCCGTCCCCTCGAGATAGTGGGGATGGACCGAACGCAAAAACTGTATCAGCTGAAGCGAGAGGCTCCCCTCCTGTTTGAAAAAATGGTGGATTTCATCGAGCGAAGCATCTTTTTGGAGCAGCGAAAACAGCGACATCACCTCCGAGTATTGCGGATCGATCCGTTTTTGGGTGATCAGGTGGGCTTTGGCGAAATAAAATCCCTGAAAATACTGAAAACCGAATGCTTTGTACGCTTCGACGATCTCGTAAAATTCGACTTTCTGCGCGATCCATTTCATTTTCCCGTACGGGTTGGGGGCAAAGCGGAACTGTTCGATGTCGGTTTGGGTGACGTCGAATTTGGCGAATTCGACGAACGGGAAAATGGGGGAGAAGGTTTCGAGGTAATGGGAATGGAACGACGCGTTATCGAGTGCGAACCGATACCCGAGGGAGAAATAATAACGGATAGCTTCATGAACGCGGGCGTTGATCTTGGTGGAGGCGGAGAGTTCGAAAACGAATTTTTCTTTGGGAAGGGTGCGGAGGATATCGGTCAGCAAAAGGGGACCGTCGGTGTTGACAAACGCAAGAACATCCCCGAACGCTCCTTCCGAACCGATCTGGTTGAGGAGATTGACAAGGACCGATGCCGTAGCGTGGCGAGGGTCGTCGATGACGCATTCGCCGTAAGCGTTACGGTAAAAAAATTCGTAACCGATGATCTCTTCGGAGAGATTCAAAATCGGTTGGCGTGCCAGTTGTAGCGTACTGTTTAACATTGTTTCTCACTGTTCGTGTTGCTGAAGTGTACCGTAATTTGAGTATTATTTCAAAAAGAGAAATTTATAGATACGAAGAGGCGGAACCGATGACGCAGGAACACAGAACGATTTATTACAAAGATTACCTTCCCCCGGCCTATACCGTCTCCGAATGCCGTTTGGAATTTATCATCGAGGAGGGTTCCACGCGGGTCGACAACGTGATGAAAATCGTCCGCCTCGATCGCGCCGCAACACAGCTGCGGCTCGATGGAGAGATGCTGGACCTCGAGCTGTTGTGGGTCGATGAGGTGTTGTATACGGAGGCGATGTACCGCGCCGACGAAAAAGGGCTGAATATTCCCCTCGATGCCGACGAAGCGACCGTCCGTGTCATCACCCGCATCTATCCCGATGAAAATACCGCGCTCGAGGGACTGTACCGCTCCGGAGGAATCTGGTGTACCCAAAACGAACCCGAAGGGTTCCGCCGGATCACCTATTTTATCGATCGTCCCGATGTGATGACCCGCTTTACCACCAAGATTATCGCTTCCAAAGAAACATGCCCCGTATTGCTTAGCAACGGAAACTTGCGCGGCACCGCGACTCTCGATAACGGCAAACATCTCGCCCTTTGGGAAGACCCGATCCCCAAACCCTGCTATCTGTTTGCGTTGGTCGCCGGCGATTTGGGTTCTATCCACGATACCTACACCACAATGAGCGGGAAAAAAGTCGATTTGGCGATTTATTGCGACAAAGGGAACGAATCAAAATGTCATCATGCGATGCGTTCCCTGAAAAAATCGATGGAGTGGGACGAGGTCACCTACGGACGCGAATACGATCTGGAGGTCTATAACATCGTTGCGGTCGACAGTTTCAACATGGGGGCGATGGAGAACAAAGGGCTCAATATTTTCAACTCCCACTACGTGCTGGCGGATGAGGATACCGCAACTGATGGCGATTTCATGGGGATCGAGAGCGTGATCGCCCACGAGTATTTTCACAACTGGACGGGCAACCGCATTACCTGCCGAAACTGGTTTGAACTCACGCTCAAAGAGGGCTTGACCGTTTTTCGTGACCAGTGTTTCAGCGCCGACATGAATTCCCGGCACATCCAGCGTATCGACGACGTCCGTGCCCTTCGAGAACGGCAGTTTGTGGAGGATGCCGGACCGACGGCTCACCCGATCAAACCCGAAAGTTATATCGAGATCAACAACTTTTACACCGCGACCGTTTACGAAAAAGGGGCCGAGGTGATCCGGATGATGCATACGATCCTCGGTCCCGAACGTTTCCGCGCCGCAATGGATCGCTATTTTGAAACGTTTGACGGGCGTGCCGTGGGGACGGAGGAATTTTTGTGGGCGATGCAGAGCGAAAGCCCGGTCGATCTGGAGCGTTTCAAGCGGTGGTATTCCCAGGAAAGGACTCCTACGCTTGTCGTTTCGGCTCAGCATGATCCCCAAAAACGTCAAATGCGTCTGAACGTCGTTCAACAAGTGCCTAAAAACACCAAAAATCTCGAACAGCTCCCTTATGCGATGCCGTTCAGAATCGCCCTGCTCAAAGAAAACGGCGAAAGCTATCCGCTCAAAACCGCAGATATCACGGTGCTGCACGGCGACGTTCTCTGGATCGAGAAGGAGAGACACGAGATCATCTTCGAGGGGATAGACTCTCCGGCCTCATTGTCTTTGAACCGGGAGTTCAGTGCCCCGGTCATCGTGGAGTGCGACCGGCTTGATTATCCGTTTCTGATGGCCCGAGACAACGACGGTTTCGTCCGCTACGAAGCGGCGCAGCGTTTCGGCATCGAAACCTTGGAAGCGATGATGAAAGGCGAAACGGCCGATGAGCGTTTTGTGGAGAGTTACGGAGCGATTTTGCTGGACGGTTCGATTGAACCGATGTTCAAAGCGCAACTGCTTGAACTCCCCTCCATTGCATCGCTGATGCAGCGCCAAAGCGTGATTGACGTCGAATCGATCAGATCGGCCAGGGAGAATCTCAAACGAATCCTCGCGGAACGTTACCGCACACACCTTCGCGATCAGATCGCAGATCTCTACGATCCCGCCGATACGTCGATCAGCGGGCAGAGCATGGGGAGACGTTCGCTTAAAAACCGGTTGCTCGGAGTGTTGATGAGTCTGGAGAACGAAGAGGACGCGCAGCTGTGCCGTGCCCACTATACGGATGCGCTGACAATGACCGAACGGCTCGCGGCGCTCGAATTGCTCGAAAACTATGCCCCTGCGTACGGGGAAGAGGCACTGGAAGATTTTTACGGACGCTACCGCGATCAGACCCTGGTGATGAACAAGTATTTTGCCGTCCGCGCGTCGTCGCAGCGCAAAGGGACGCTGGAGAGGGTCAAGGCGTTGCAGGAGGATCCGGCATTCGACATCAAAGTCCCCAACCTCGTCCGTGCGCTTATCGGCAGTTTCGCCCGAAACCCCGTCGCATTTTACGACCGAAGCGGCGAGGGGTACCGCTTCATCGCCGATAAAATTCTCCAGATTGATCCCCTCAATCCGCAGGTGGCGTCGGGTCTCGCCGGCGCGTTCAAAAACTATGCCCGCCTGTGCGCCGAGCACAAGCCGATGATGGGGGGGGAACTGGAGCGGATCAAAAATCATCCGGGCCTTTCGGACAACGTGTACGAGATCGTATCGAAGATTTTGGGCGCGCCGTAAAAATTGAGAAAAAAGGTAACATTATAATCTTTTGTCGAATTTCTAATATAAAATATGAATCATCTTGTAAGGTTGTGATAACATTGTGATGGAATGGTAATATAATCACCGTTAATGGATTTTATTAGAAGGAGAAACAATGGCGAGATTAGTGGTCCTCGGCGGCGGTGTCGCCGGACACACCGCGGCGACATTCGCGGCGGATTGGCTCGGTAAAGAACATGAGGTGGTGGTCGTCACCCCGAACTCGAAATGGAACTGGATTCCTTCGAACATTTGGGTCGGTGTCGGCGAAATGACCAAAGAGGACGTCACGTTCGATCTCGCTCCTGTTTACGAAAAAGCGGGGATCACCTACAAACAGGCCAAAGCCGTCAGCATCAACCCTGAGGGAAGCGCAGGCAGCGACAAGCCGTTTGTAACAATCGAGTACACCGGTCAGGGCAAAGCGGGTGTGAGCGAAGAAGTCACTTACGACTACCTGATCAACGCCACGGGTCCCAAGCTCAACTTCGGCGCTACGCCGGGCCTGGGAGAGGGTTCCAACCTCGGGGAATACACCGTATCGGTGTGTACCGCAGACCATGCCGAACACGCGGCGCACGAACTTGAAAAAGTCATGGAAAAAATGCGCAAAGGCCAGCGTCAGAAAATTCTCATCGGTACGGGACACGGTATGTGTACGTGCCAGGGGGCGGCGTTCGAGTATATTTTCAACGTCGAACACGAACTCCGCAAAGCGGGATTGCGCGACATGGCCGATATCAAATGGATCTCGAACGAAACGTTCATGGGTGACTTCGGTATGGGCGGTCTGCATATGAAAGTGGGCGGATACGTTGTCAGCAGCCGTATTTTCACCGAGTCGCTGTTTGCTGAGCGCGGTGTCGATTACATCACCGGCGCACATGTCAACAAAGTCGAAAAAGGGAAAGTTTCCTACGAGCTTCTCGACGGATCGACGGGAGAAGAGGAGTTTGACTTCTCGATGCTGATCCCGCCGTTTGCCGGTGTCGGGCTCAAAGCGTACAACAAAGCGGGGGAAGATATTACCGATACGGTATTCGCTCCCAACGGGTTTATGAAAGTCGACGCCGACTATACGCCAAAAGCCTATGAAGAGTGGAAAGCTTCCGACTGGCCTCGTACGTACCAGAACCCGACGTACAAAAACATGTTTGCCGCAGGGATCGCGTTCGCACCTCCGCATATCATCTCCAAACCGGCGAAATCGCCTAACGGTACCGTCATCAATCCGACCCCTCCGCGGACGGGTATGCCCAGCGGTATCATCGGGAAAGCGGTGGCCCACAGCATCTGCGATCTGATCAAAAAAGGGTCTGATGCCCATCTTCACGAAGCCTCCATGGCCGAGATGGGTGCAGCGTGCGTCGCGTCCGCCGGTAAAGGATGGCTGGACGGCCAGGCGGCGGCGATGACCGTTTACCCGGTCGTTCCCGATTATGACAAATACCCCGGAACGGGGCGCGACACCGATTACACGTTCGGTGAAATCGGTCTTGCAGGTCACTGGATCAAACACATTCTCCATTACCTGTTCATCTACAAAGCGAAGCTCAAACCGGGCTGGACGTTTATTCCCGAATAAAGAAAGAGGAGCACAATCATGTCAAAACCAGAAGAATTCAACTTCGCCAAAAACGACAAGTTCAATACCGCGATGATCCCGGGGAAATGGGCCCGCTTTATGCGGACCTGCAAACTGTGGCAGTTTATCCGTTTCATCATCATCAACCTCAAAATGCTGGTTGTTGTCAGCAAAAGCCACTAACTCTCCTGTTTCGGCCTTTCGGCCGAAACCCAAACTTCCGAAAAAAGTGCCCATATCATGATCCGAGAGATTATCCGTTATCCCGATCCCCGCATCCGCCTGATCTCCGCCAATGTCCGTTTTTTTGATAGCGAACTGCGTACAGCGATCAGCGACATGATCGATACGATGAAGGCGAACGACCTCGAAGCCCTCACCGCGATTTTGATCGGCATCCAGTACAACGTTATCGTTATGAAAGAAGGGGACTCGTATGTCCCGTATGTGAACGCCCGATTGATCAAACAATCGGAAAAAGCGGTATTCACCGAACGCAGCCTCTATTACCCGGGTATCAGCGTCGACGTCGACCGTTTCACCCGCGTCACGGTCATTTATGAGGATACGGAGGGGAATCCGCGTCACCGGGACCTCGTCGGCGAAGAAGCCCGTCGATTTCAGCAGTATCTCGATTACGCTTTCGGGAGCACTTTCGTCGATCGGGTGGATCGTGAAATGAAGCGGCGTATCGACGATCATCTTGAATTCGGCCTGGTGGCCGATGCCCGGGGCGGAAGCTGTCCGACGGTATTCGTACGCGATTATTTCAAAAAAGGGGCGAAGTGGATGATGTTTGTCATCGCGGCAAGCTTCATCCTGCCGTTCGTTCTCTCTGAACAATACGCCGAAACGGTGTTCCGGATCGATGCCGCCGCATTGGCAACGGTGCCGCTGCTGATTATCGGGTACGTTCTGTATGCTTTTTACGAATCGCGGAAATACAAACAGTGTACCAGCTGCCAGACCGGAAATATCATCGGTACAACCGCTATTTTGGGTGTGCAGTTTCTGCTGATTGCGGCGGGCGTCTTTTTCTGGATCAAGCCATAAATAATAAAAAATTATAGTATTATACCGTCATCGTTTCTAGAGGATAGGGTATGAATCTCCCCGATTTGTCGCAATTGCAGGATGCCAGAGATGTTTTGATCGCGGAGAAAGAGTCGATACTCGTCGAATGGGTTTCGCACGAGATCTGTTCGGATATTCTCAAACGCCACGAAATTGATACCGATTTTTTCGTCAACCGTTACGCATCGAACGTGTTCGATTATTTCATGGGGGTCGTTTCGGGAGAGATGGAGATCGGGCAGTGTCCCGTCATCGCCGATCTGATCGACTACCTCAAGGATAAAGAGATCCGGGCTGACGAGCTTTTCGTCCTTTGCACCCATTTCAAACGTTCCGTCATCGATGCCACCTATCGGCTCGGAGTAAATGCCCAGGCTGTTTTCAGCACGATCAGCTACCTGTTTGATCAGAATTTTGCCGGGGTTCTCAAACTTTACACCGATACGATCTACCAAAAAGAGCAGGAAGCCCTCAACGCGTCGAAAGCGAAAGAGTACTTTCTTTCGAACATGTCGCACGAGATACGTACGCCGCTCAACGCCATTTTGGGGTTCGTTTCACTGCTGCGGGATGAAACGACCAACCCGAGATCGCAAAAATACCTCGACATTATCTCCAACAGCGGTGAAACGCTGCTGCACATCATCAACGACATCCTCGATTTCTCGAAACTCCGCAGCGGAGAGTTCACCGTCGATCCGCAACCGTTTAACATTCATGACGAGATTTCTCACACGATGGAACTCTTCGTCCCCAGCGCCAATTCCAAAAGTATCACCCTCACCAGTTTTATCGATCCTTCGATCCCCTATGAGATGACGGCTGACGCGCTGAGGATCAAGCAGATACTGGGGAATTTTTTGAGCAACGCCATCAAATTTACCGATCATGCCGGGGTGATCCACGTCGAAGCGCGGTATGAAGAGGGAACTCTCTATCTCTCCGTTAGCGATCAGGGGATCGGGATCGGACCGGCCGATCAGGAGAGAATTTTCGATGCCTTTTCCCAGGTCCAGGAGTGCGGTAAGCAGCTTCAGGGCGGAAGCGGACTGGGACTGTCCATCTGCCGTCAGCTGGCCGTTCACATGGGCGGGGGGATCGAACTCCAATCCTCGCCCGGAGAGGGAAGCGTATTTACCCTCAAAATTCCCGTGACGGTCAACACGGAGTGTTTCATATCGAAGTTCGACCCCTCGCGGATGGCAAATCTCAGGATCGCGCTGCTGGGTTATCCTGAATCGGAAGGGTACAAACTCGAGTCGCTTCGACGCTACTGGGAACATTTCGGCTTGAAGATCGAGCAGATAGATTCGGTGGACGAATCGGCCGATCTGCTGATTTTTCTCGAAAGCGCGATCGACGAGCCCAAGCGCACAGCCATCATCGAACGCAATATCCCCTCGATCGCCATTCTCGATTTTCTCGACGACCGTTACGACACGGTCGGAAACATCGTCCCCCTGACTTTCCCCATTTACTGCACCAAGCTCCAAAGCGCCTTCAACGAAGCGCTCGAAGGTACGGCACGCGAGGGCGTCCTGCCCGGGAGCCCGTGTCGTGGCTGCGGATTTGAGGGGAACGTCCTCGTTGCCGAAGACAACAGTGCCAACCAGGAGCTGATCCGGATCGTCCTGGAACGTTACGGCCTGGGGTACACAATCGTCTCCAACGGGGCCGAAGCGCTCAAAGAGTTCGAACAAAAAGAGTACGACATCGTACTGATGGACGAACAGATGCCCGTGATGGACGGTAACGAGGCGACGGCAGCCATGTTGGCGTACGAAGCTGGATCAAAGCGCCGGCACACCCCGATCGTCGCCCTGACCGCCAATGTGATCAAAGGGGCACGGGAAAGGGCGATCCAAAACGGGTACGATGCCTTTTTGGGCAAGCCGATCGTCTTGCGGGAGATCGAACAGGTCTTCGAGCGTTATCTCCCAAGCAGCCCCACGGTTTCCAAAGCTCCTGCCAAAAGGGAAGAGAACGAAACCTTCATCGACATGGACCACCTCAAAAGTGCGCTGATGCTGGACCGGGAACAGATCGAGCAGTTGCTCGAAATTTACCGTGTGAAAATGGAGCGTTCGCTCGATGAACTTCGCGAAGCGATCGAGGCGAAATCGTACGAGGAGATCGCGTTCGTGGCCCATTCGATCAAAGGTTCCAGCAGCAATTTCCGTTTTGAAGAACTTTCGCGTCTGGCACGGGTGATCGAGGAATCGGCGGCGGCGGGGGAAGAGGAATTCGATTTCGTCGAAGCCTGTGAAGTGTTGTGCGGCGAATTTGCTCGGAGGTTTCCGGCGAAAAATGCCGGCTATTCTTCGAGGTAGTATCCTACGCCCGAGGCGTTTTTGATGACGTCGGTGGGGAGTTTCGCCCGCAGGCGCCAGACGAGGGTGCGGACGCTGTTATCGGTTGCCCCTTTGGTATCCCAGACATAGTTGATCGCCTGCTCGAAATCGACGACGCTTCCAAGCTGGGCGACAAGCAGGCGGATAAACGCGTTCTCTTTTTTGGTCAGTTTGATCTTTTTGTCCTGGTAATAGGTCTCTCCCAAACCGATATCATGGCGGTAGCCGTCGCCGAATTCGACGATCGGCTTGTCGGAGAGTTTTTTGGCGTAGACCAGTTTTTCGAGTTGTTCACGGTCCGATTTGAGCTCATCGAGATTGGAATTGCGTTTTTTCTCTTCCTTGAAGCGGTAAATCGCCATCTGGATCGTCGTGTGAAGATTGATCGGATCGAACGGCTTGACGATGTAACCGTAGGGCTCGGTTTTTTTTGCTTTGCTGAGCATATCGTTGTCCGAATGGGCCGTGAGGTAGATAAAGGGGAGCGGATGTTTGTCCCGGATGAACTGTGCGAGCTCGATGCCGTCCATCGTTTTTTGCAGACCGATATCGATCAGGGCAATGTCGGGGTTGTAGATTTTGATCTTATTGCGGGCCGTCACCGCGTTGTCGGCGGTGGATACGACGTCGTACCCCTGTTTTTCCAGCGACATTTTCAAATTGACCGCAGTCACTTCATCATCTTCGACGACCAGTACCTTGATTGGGCTCATACATCCTCTTTGGAACGATTTACAAAATATTATGATTCTAGCACAGAACCGGTGAAACTCAAAGTATTTCGTGTTCAAAAAACGGAGTTTTCTCCCCCGCTTTTCGAATAATGTCGCTTTTTTATCCGTTATTCAACCCAAAAGGGGCATAATCGCGATCAACGTAGGACGCACAGGACGATATGAATGCTTGATTTTGACAAATTTACGAAATATTCCAAGCCGGGCCCCCGGTACACCAGTTACCCTACGGCGCTCGAGTTCAGCGACGCATTCGGTTACGACGCGTATCTTTCCAAGCTTCACGCGCAGGACTCCTCGCGCCCCCTCTCTTTGTATTTTCACCTTCCTTTTTGCAAGAATGCCTGTTATTTTTGCGGCTGTAACGTCGTTTTTACCTCCAAAGAGGACAAAAAAGAGCGCTACATCGATTATCTGATCCGTGAGATGGCGATTCTCGCCGAACACATCGATGTCAATCGTCCGGTCATCCAGCTCCATTTCGGCGGGGGTACTCCCACTTTTTTCGATGCCGATCAGCTTCAGCGTATCATCGCAGCCATCAAAGGGCATTTCAAAAACTTCACGGCCGACGCCGAGATCAGCTGCGAAATCGACCCGCGCCACATCGACGAAGCGCAGATGAAAGTGATGGCGGATGCGGGGTTCAACCGCGTAAGCTTCGGGATCCAGGACTTCGATGAGAAAGTCCAGGTGGCGGTTCACCGCGTACAGCCTTACGACATTACCAAAGCGGCGATGGATTTGGCACGCAAATACAAGATGGTGAGCGTCAACGTCGACCTGATCTACGGATTGCCGTATCAGAGCCTGGAGACGTTTAAAAAGACCCTCGATCTGGCTGTTTCGCTCGATCCGGACCGTTTTGCCGTGTTCAACTATGCCCATGTGCCGTGGCTCAAAAAGACGATGCGCAAGATTGACGAGACGACGCTGCCGCATCCGAGCGAAAAACTCGCCATCATGCGTTACACGATCGACCATATGGCAGAGCGCGGCTACAAGATGATCGGGATGGATCATTTCGCCAAACCCGAGGATGAACTTTTCAAAGCGATTGAAAAAGGGGAGCTTCACCGCAATTTCCAGGGGTATACGACCAAAGGGGGGGCGGACCTGATCGGTATCGGCCTTACCAGCATCGGGGAGGGGGCTGATTATTACGCCCAGAATTTCAAGGAAATGGAAGCATACGAAGCCGCGATCGATGCGGGACGCCTGCCGCACGAGCGCGGCGTCGCCCTGAACACGGACGACCGTATCCGCCAATACGTCATCATGGAGCTGATGAGCAATTTCAAACTCGACATTCCCCGTTTTGAAGCGGCGTACGGGGTGAAATTCGCGGAGTATTTCGCCGATGCCCTCGACGCGCTGAAGCCGTTCGAGGCCGACGGACTGCTTACGATCACCCCGAATGCGATCGAATGCACCCCGACGGGGACGCTGTTAATCCGTAATATCTCGATGCCTTTCGATGCGTACATGAAACGTCATGCCGCATCTGACAAGGCGTTCAGCAAAACGGTGTAACCATGACGCAGCAGGGCGAACTTTTCAATTTTACGGCGACATCGGACGCGTGCATCAAATGCGGGAAATGTATCCCCGTCTGTACGATCCACAACGTCAATGCCGACGAAGTCACTTCTCCGCGCGGGTTTATCGACCTTTTGGGCGCATACGAACGTGGTCACCTCGAACTCGACCGAAACGCCAAGGAGATTTTCGAAAGCTGTTTCCTGTGTACCAACTGCACCGACGTTTGTCCCAAGGCGTTGCCGACCGATATGGTGATCGAACAGGTACGGGCCGATATTGCCGACCGCTACGGAATCGCATGGTTCAAACGGGCGTTTTTCCTTCTCCTGCGTCACCGGAAACTGATGGATGTGATGTTCAAACTCGGATACGTATTTCAGACCTGCGGCTTCAAGATCAAAGAACAGACGCAGTCGATGACCCCGCGTTTTTCACTCCCCATCATCAAAAAAGACCGTCTGCTTCCGTCGATGGGGAAAACGTCGTTTCTGAACAGTTATCCCGAAGAGATCGACCACGGCGGGAAGCGTAGGGTCGCTATTTTCATCGGGTGTCTCGGGAACTACAGTTACACCGAAATCGGCAAAGGGCTTGTTGACATTCTCGAAGCGCTGGGGATCGATGCCTTTATCCCAAAAAAACAGCTGTGCTGCGGCGCACCGGCCTATTTTACGGGGGATTTCGCCACTGTCGACCACAATGCAAAGAAAAACATCGAGTATTTCGAGTCGTTCATCGACGAGGTCGAAGCTATCATCATCCCCGAGGCGACGTGCAGCGCGATGATCAAGATCGATTACGACCACTATTTCCACGACCAGCCCGAGTGGCGGGAGAGAGCCAACAAACTCAAAAACAAGGTTTTCATGGCCACCGAGTGGCTGGAACAGAAAACCGAGCTCAAAGCGCTTTTGGCCTCCAAGGGGCGCAGCGATCTGGTGGTCACTTACCATGACCCCTGCCACGCGCGAAAAATGCAGGGGGTTTATAAAGAACCCCGCGCGCTCGTCGGCCAGAATTATACGATCACCGAAATGAGCGATCCTAATGCCTGCTGCGGTTTCGGTGGGGTTACGATGCAGACCGAGAAGTTTCATTACGCGCAGGCCGCCGGAAAACCCAAAGCGGCCATGATCGGTAAAAGCGGGGCACAGATTGTCACCGCCGAGTGCAGCGCCTGCCGTATGCAGATCAACAATTCGCTTCACGAAGCCTCCGTTGACGTCATTTTCAAAAATCCGATCGAACTGATCGCCGAAGCGCTTCGACAATGACGACGGTCGAGGTCGAAGCGTTCCTGGAAATGTTTCAAACCCTCAATATCGCTTCATTGACCCCCGATGGCCTGCCGCACGCAAGTACGGCACCGTACGTACGGATGGGGAGCGATTTTTATATCCTCATCAGTACCGTGGCCCAGCACGGACGCAATCTTCTAGCCAATCCCGACGTTTCGCTGCTGTTTGCCGAAGACGAATCGCAATGCACCCAACCCTTTGCCCGCAAGCGGGTGACGATAGAAGCCAAAGCTTCGGAAACCGTCCGCACCGATCCGATGTACGCTGCAATAATCGAGCGGTTCAAAGCTCATTTTGACCCGGAACTCGTTGCCTCGTTGACGCAGATGGGAGATTTTCACCTTTTCAGACTTTCCCCTTCGGGCGGGAGCGTCGTGATGGGATTTGGCAAAGCGTACCGGCTGAACGAAAAGCTTGAAGTGCTTACCCAAATCATCGGGCAGCACCGGAAGGAAAAACAGTGATAATCGATCCGACAGAACTCAAACCCGATACCGTCTACAAAATGATGAGCAATACGATCTTCCCCCGTCCGATCGCATGGATTTCGACAGCGGGGGAAGGGGGTACCAACCTCGCCCCCTACAGCTACTTTATCCCCGTCTCTACAGTGCCTCCGTGTGTCATGGTCTCTTTTGGACGGCATGAAAACGGCGGGCTTAAAGATACAATCCGCAACATCCTCGATACCCAAAAGGCGACGATATCCCTTGCGCACGATGTCCATGCCTCTCCCATTGAAGCGAGTTCCGAACCGCTTCCTTACGGTGTCAGCGAAAGCGAAAACTGCGGCATCGACATGCAAACGGTACTGGAAGCCTATCCTCCGATGGTCGCGGATGCACAGGCGGCATTGTTGTGTTCGTTGCATCAGGTTACCGAACTCAAAGAGAGCCTGATGACCATCGCTTTTTTGAAAATCGAGCATTTTTACTATGCAGAAGGGGTTGTGGACGAGCGCTACAACGTGCATCTGCACAACATCGGGCGTGTGGGTCGCGATTACCTCGTCGGCGCAAAACGGATCAAGGTGTAACATGGAAGTCTGGAATCATATATACGAGCATTTTAACCCCGTAGCATTCAACATCTTCTCGATCCCCGTCCACTGGTACGGGCTGATGTATGTCGCGGCACTCTTTACGGCGTTCGCGGTCGCCAAATGGATTATCGTCAAAGACAACATTGCCATTACCAAAGAACAGCTCGACGACTTTTTTTCGTGGGAGGTTTTCGGGGTGATCCTCGGGGCGCGACTGGGGTACGTTTTTTTCTACGACCCGAATGCATGGTATTACCTGACGCACCCGTGGCAGATTTTCAACCCGTTTATGGACGGGCAGTATGTCGGCATCCGGGGGATGAGCTACCACGGCGCGGTGATCGGGTTCCTGATTGCCTCGTATCTTTTCGTCCGTCGCAGCGGAATCCCTTTCGGACGGCTTATGGACGTTGTGGCCGTAGCGGTGCCTCTTGGGTATGTTTTCGGACGGATCGGCAATTTCCTCAACCAGGAACTGATCGGCCGTGCGACCGACGTGCCGTGGGGAATTTACGTCTATGATACTCTCCGCCACCCTTCCCAGCTCTACGAAGCGTTCGTCGAAGGGATCGTGGTTTTCGCGGTCGTCTATCTCTACCGAAAACGCAAGGCTTTCGAGGGGGAATTAATCCTTTTGTACGGGTTCAGTTACGGAGTCGGCCGCGGGCTGGTCGAATTTTTCCGCGCTCCCGACCCGCAGATCGGTTACCTGGCAGGGCAATGGCTGACACTGGGAATGGTACTGAGCTTTGCGATGGCGGGAGTCGCGGCACTTATCTGGATCTTTGTACGACGCAACATTGCGGCTCTCAAGCGTTAGGGGAGTACATTTTTGGCTTTTGATATCTCGGATCTCAAAGAGCACAATTCGGAGTTGCTGAATCTGCTGACCCGGAATCTCCCCGATATGCTTTGGGTCAAAGAGGTGAACGGCAATTATCTTTATGCCAACCAGGCAATTTGCGACGGCCTTCTCATGGCCAAAGACACGGACGAACCGATCGGAAAGAACGATATCTTTTTTGCCCGCAGGGAAAGAGAATCGCATCCTGAAAACCCCGAATGGCACACATTCGGAGAATTATGTTTCAATTCCGATCTTGTCGTCATCGAGAATAATAAACCGATGAAGTTCGAAGAGTTCGGCAACGTCAAGGGCAAAATGCTCTATTTGGAAGTCTACAAAGCCCCTTTTTACGACAAAGAGGGAAATATCATCGGCACTGTCGGAGCGGGCCGGGACATTACTCGTTTAAAAGAGATTCAGCTTCACCTCGAAGAGAGTCTAAATACCCTTAACGCTCAAAGAAAGCAGCTTGAATCGTTCAATGTCGAGCTTGAAAAACGGGTGCAAGAAGAGATGGAAAAACGTCAGAAACAAGAACGCCTGCTGCTCCATCAATCCCGGCAGGCAGCAATGAGAGAATTGCTCGAATCGATCGCCCATCAGTGGCGCCAGCCGCTTAATATCGTCGGATTGGCGACGGTGAATCTTGAAACGTATTACCGTATGGGGGTTTTGAGCGACGAGGATTTTCACGACAAGATGCGGATCATCAGCTCCAATATCGCCTATATGTCCCATACGATTGACGATTTCCGAAAATTTCTTCATCCGGAGAGAGAGACGATCGTTTTCCATCCGCAAAAAAGTGTCGAAGACGTTTTGCACATCTTGAATGCGCAGCTCGAAAGCAGCAAAATAGCCTGCACGGTGGAGACGGAATGTCTCTCCAGCTTTTACGGCGTCGAGAATGAATTCAAACAGGTGGTGATGATTCTCCTGAACAACGCCATCGATGCGGTAGGATTGCAGATCCGGGAAAGAAAAATCGCACAAGGACGAATAACGGTCACGTTCCGTTGCGATCAACGTTACGGCAGGGTCGAAATATGCGATAACGGCGGCGGGATCGAGGAAAATATCCTCGAACATATTTTCGACCCTTATTTTACGACGAAACACGAGTCATACGGAACGGGACTCGGATTGTATTTGGCCAAAAATATCATCGAATCGAGGATGAAAGGGACACTGGGGGTAAAAACCGGCAAATCCGGCAGCTGCTTTACGATAACCGTTCCGATAGTCGAGGATAACGCCCGTTGACTTCTTAAACGCGGTCACCTGAAAAATGGGAATCGAAAAGGATGCAGAAACGGTGTATTCCCTCCTCGTACCGGTACGAGAGTTTGAACCGGTGCATTTCACACACCGACTGCGCGATGTAGAGCCCCAGCCCCAATCCCCCGTCTCCCCTTTCGGTCACGAATGCCTGTAAGGCTTCTTCTACGGGACGCTTCAGCGGCTCTCCCGCATTTTTGACGCAGATGCGTGAACCGTCGCACACGATTTCGATCGGGTAGTCGGTCGCATGGCGGTAGGCGTTGTCGATTAGATTCTGCAGCGCGCTTGTGAAGAGGGCTTCATCAACCAAGAGATCACGGTCGCATCCATGCAAAAGGATGTTCGCAGGATCGAGCATCAGGTTTTCCGCCGCGGTTTTGATGACCGATTCTAGCGAGACGTTTGTTTTGTGCAGTGCGAACGCATGCATTTTTTCGATTTGCGCCATCTGGTTGATCAGACGTTCAAGGCGGTCGAAAAGTTTCCCCAGCAGATTGCGGTTAGGGCTCGGTTCTTCAAGCTCAACGATGAGTTTACCTTTGGTGATCGGGGTTTTGAGCTCATGCATCATGTTGCGCAGGAACAATTCGCGCGATTTTTTTAGTTTCGTCTGCTTCTCCAGCGCATCGTTAAAGGCGTTGGAGATGAGGGCGATCTCGTCTTTGCCTTTGCTTGTGGTATTGACCGTCTCTTTTCCCTCGCCGTAAAGGCGGATCTGTTCGTAGAGGCGTTTGAGCGGTCTAAGGTTGCTCCACAGCAACAGGTACATGCTCACCAGCCCCCCCAGCAACGCTACGAACAAGAACCAGACAAAATAGTAGGTTTTTCCTTCCGCCGTATCGCGGTAAAACATCGTGCAGTGCCCCTGGTCGAGTTCGTAGATAACTCCGGCGTCATCCTTGTAAATCGTGACCCGTACGTTTCGCATGCGAAGCTTTTCTTGCATGGGAAGTGGAAGTTTGAGCGCTTCGCAACGGGGTGTTTTCCCGGCGATAACCTTGAATCCGGCTGCGGAGAGTTCCGCATTCGTATCGGCACAGCTTCGCCCCTGCGTTTCATCGACGATACGGGAAAGTTCCATCGAACGGTGGGCAAGAAGATGGAATTTCTGGCGTTCCTGCTCTCCGAGAGCCGAGAGAAACAGCAGTATCAGAACGACCAGTGCAAGGAAAAAAAAGGCATGCAGTTTGAAAAAAACCGAATGGCGGCGGGAAATCATAGGGTGAACTGATAGCCCATCCCGCGGACGGAACGGATAAGGGTGGGATGTTTGGGATTGGCCTCGATCTTTTGGCGGATGCGGCTGATAAGGACATCGATGCTCCGCTCCGAGCTTTCCCATCCGATCGATTCGACGTTGTTGGCGATGAAATCGCGTGAGACGATCTGACGGCGATGCTTGATCAAAAGGGCCAAGAGTTCGAATTCGGCGCGGGTGAGGGGAAGGAGCTCCCCGTCTTTGTAGATACCGTTTTCGTCAACGCGGAACGTATCGCTGCTCGCCTGTATCGTTTTGCCGCCGACGCGGCGAAGCAGGCTCTGAATCCGCGCGACAAGCTCTCTGGGCTCGTAGGGCTTGGGGAGATAGTCGTCCGCCCCCAGTTCGAGGGCGATGACTTTGTCTCCCAAATCACTCCGGGCCGATGAGATAATGATGGGGATGTCGCTCCGTTCCCTGAGCGATTTGCATACCTCCAGCCCGTCAATATCGGGGAGGGTGAGATCGAGCAGTACGAGATCGTACGATTCGATCCCCAGAGACGCCAGCGCGGCGCGGGGATGTTCGTAGGCGATCACCTCCATCTGATAACGGCTCAAATACTGGGTCAGAAGATCCGAGATTTCGATGTCGTCTTCGATCAGGAGGATTTTAATCATGCCGTTTTACTGGTTGTCGCAGTTTTTGCAGCCCATGCCGCCCATTTTGCCTTGAGGCATGTTCATGCCTTGCATACCGCCGCATTTTTGACCTTTGAGTTTGCGCATGTACTCGATTTTACCGCGCTGCTCGGGAGTGAGGACGGAGAGCATTTTTTCGTGCTGTTTATTGTGGAACGCCTGCGCTTCTTCGCGCAATTTGATGATCTGTTCTTTTTGTTTGTCACTCAGATCAAGCGCTTCAAGAGCTCTTGGAAGCTGTTTCGTATCGCACTGGCATTTTTCCATCATGCCCCCTTTACACATACCTCCGCCTATCATTCCCTGTCCCATGCCCATAGGACATGCCATCAATGCGGTTGCTCCGAGGATCAGTGCCGCGCCAAGAATCTTTTTCATGATTGTACTCCGTTTGTTTGATTGTTCATACACCGACATCATAGGAAAATTGATCCAACGCTCCGTCAATCCAATGTTAACAGGATTAACGGTTCTCCCCTTCCTGACGTTGCGCTTCCGTGATCCGAAGCAGGGTCAAAAACAGCACGGTGATCGCGGGTCCGATGATCATTCCCCAAAAGCCGAACGTCGCGAGTCCGGCGATGATCGCAAAAAAGATGATCAGTTCGTTAATCTTCTCTTGGGGTTTGATCAGTTTCTGGTTGATGATTTTGATAATAAACGGTTTGATAAAGGTATCGGCGATCACCGAGATGACGATCACGGTATACAAAGAGATAAACAAGGCGTTCTGGGTATTTCCCAGCGACAGCTCATACAGCGCAAAAGGGAGCCACATGACCACTCCGCCCACGACCGGGATCAGCGACGCAAACCCGTACATAATCCCGAACAGCAGCCCGTTGTATCCCATATACCCGACAGCAACACCGAAGAGAGCCCCTTCGAAGACCGCCGTCACGAGGATCGAGTAAAACACGACGCTCATCGACGAACGCATCTCGAAGAGGATCAGCGTGCTCTCCTGCTGCGGGAAATGGGTCGAACGTTTGAAAAACTCGAAAATCTCCTTCCCGTAATAATGGGCGATGAAATAAAAGATCAGGATAAAAATTGCCCCCGAGAGAAACGACATGGCGAAACTCCCGATCTGGGAAGCGTAGTCGATCGCGTGCTGGGCCAGCGCGGCGGTATCGAGCCGGTTGAGGGAGGCTTCGATTTTAGCCTCGAATCGGGCCAGCGAAGGGGGCAGATGTTCCATCCATCCCCGGAACGTCGACTGAAACGTATTGACCGATGCGGGATCTAGATTTTGGAGCAGGACCGAAAAATGGAACAAAAAATACCCTAGCGGCGCAAAAAAAAGCGCGGCGAGCAAAAGCGTCGAAAACATCGACGCCCAGAACCGGCTGCGGAGGAGTGTCACGAAGCCGGCCTGAATATGATACGTTGAAATGGCGAGCAGTATGGCGATGACGATGTTCATCCAAAACGGCTCGTAGAGCCGGTAGATGCCGTAGCTCACAAACGCGAGGAGGAGCAGCGTGAAATGCTCTTTTTTGATCATTCAAACAACCCCTGCTGAGGAGAACCGAATTTCAGAAGATCATAGGTTTTCGGCGTAGCGACCCTTCCCCTGGCCGTCCGTTCAAGGTATCCGTTGGCGAGGAGGTAGGGTTCGAGAACGTCTTCGATCGTCCCTTCGTCTTCGCTCAGTGCCGCCGCGATCGTCGAGAGCCCCATTGCCCGTCCTTTGGCCTCCATCAGGAGCTTGAGGAGGCGGATGTCCATTTCGTCGAATCCGTGGGCGTTGATACCCAGCTGGTCGAGGGCATAGCGGGAACGCTCGTGGAGAATCGTATTTTCGTTAGCGACGTCGGCGAAATCGCGTACCCGTTTCAACAGCCTCAAAGCGATCCTCGGGGTTCCGCGTGAACGTCTGGCGATCTCCATCGCCGCGTTTTTGTCGATGGCCTTTCCCAGTTTGAGAGAAGCTTGCGCGATAATATCACACAACTCCTCGGGGGTGTAGAACTGCATCCGGAAATTCATCCCGAAACGGTCGCGCAGCGGATTGGAGAGCATTCCCGCGCGCGTGGTCGCACCGATCAGCGTGAACCGCGGCAGATCTATTTTGACCGTCTGTGCCGCCGGGCCGCTCCCGATGATGATGTCGAGGCGGAAATCTTCCATCGAGGGGTAGAGGATCTCCTCGACCGCCGGAGAAAGGCGATGGATTTCGTCGATAAAGAGGATGTCCCCCTCTTCGAGATTGGTCAAAATAGCGGCAAGATCGCCGCTTTTTTCGATCATCGGCGCGGCGGTCACTTTGATGTTGCTCCCCATTTCGTTGGCGATAATCAGCGCCAGCGTCGTTTTTCCAAGCCCCGGAGGTCCGAAAAAGAGGACATGGTCAAGTGCTTCGGAGCGTTTTTTGCTCGCTTCGATAAAAACTCCCAGGTTTTTTTTGATCTGTTCCTGTCCGATATAATCGTTCCATCCGCTCGGCCGGAGCGAGGTTTCGCTCGACTCCTCGGCATCAAATTTTTCGATCTCTACAATCCGTTCCACGAGTCTCTTTCTTCAGTAAATGTAGTTTTCATCGGGGAAAGCGCGTGAACGCACCTCCGCTGCATAGCGCCCGGCGGCCTCTTTGACCGCCGCCGCACCGTTGAGGTATTGCTTGACGAATTTCGGGACGAACGGCTCGTAAAAACCGAGCATGTCCGAAAAGACCAGTACCTGGCCGTCGACGCCGTTGCCCGCACCGATTCCGATGACAGGCACCGATACGCTTCGCGCTACGCGCTCGGCGACGTCGGCTTTCACCCCTTCGATGACCAGGATAAAGGCTCCCGCCGCTTCGATAGCGCGGGCGTCGGCAATCAGGGAAAGGGCTTCGTCTTCGGATTTGCCTTTGACTTTGTATCCACCCTCCGCACGCACTGCCTGTGGCAGCAGACCGATATGCCCGCACACGGCGATGCCGTTGGCGGTCAGATGACGCACAAGCTCGGCTTTATCGGCTCCCCCTTCGATTTTGACCGCGTCAGCCGGCGTTTCGCGATAGACCCGGATTGCGTTTGCGAGGGCCGTAGCATTGTCGGTGTAGCTTCCGAAGGGCATGTCGGTGATGACGAACGTATGAGGCGCCCCTTTGCACACTGCGGCGGTATGATAGATCATCTGCTCCATCGTAATGCTCAGGGTATCGGGATTGCCTCCGAAACTCATGTTCAGGCTGTCCCCGACGAGTAAAATATCGGCACTCGGCGCCAGTAACCGTGCAAAAAGGGCGTCGTAAGCGGTGATCATGACCAGCGGTTCGCCGTTTTTCCGTTTGAGTATGGAACCGATCGTAAGTTTTTTCATCGTTGTCTGATCTCTCGTACTGTGTGTGATTAAAGTAGATAGTTTACCCAAAATTTGGGGTATATCGCCATTCGATGACAACCTTAAGTGAGGATATTAAACAAAACGTGGTTATAATTTGACCGCACAGGAGAAGATCGACATGGGCATACGCAGCGAACTAGAAGCGAATTTCGATTTTGAAATCATCGACGAGTTTCTGGACCACTACGCAATGATGGTGGAGATCATGGAACCGTTGATCGTCGATCTGGGAAGCGAAACACGCTACCATCGCAGCATCGACGAATTGTTTCGCATTTTCCACAACATCAAATCAGCGTCGGGCTATTTGCAGATGGAGCCGATGACACGCCTTGCGGCATTTGTCGAAGAGGCACTCGAACAGCTTCGGACCCGCGATAAAAAAGCCAATGACGAGACCGTCAATTGGATGATCAGCGTGGCGGATATGTTCATGCAGTGGCAAGAAGATCTGAAAATGGACAATGAACTCTCCCATGTCCACTTTTCCCTTTTAATTTTACCCGATATGGAGTCAGAGTGAAACAACTCGTAGCATACATCACCGCAGGATATCCCGATACCGGATTTACGGTTGATTTGGCATTGTCACTGGGGGAAAACGGTGTCGATACCCTGGAACTGGGAGTCCCTTTTTCCGATCCGGTTGCCGACGGTCCGGTTATCGAGGAAGCAAACGGCCGCTCCCTTGCTCAGGGATTCCGTTTTGCCGATCTTTTGACGATTTCCGAAACGATTGCTCCCCGCATCGATACGCTCTGGATGGGGTATTTCAACCCTTTTTACCAGTACGGGATGGAAAAATTGCTTCAGCGTGCCGAAATGATCGGGGTTAACGGATTGATTATCCCGGACCTTCCCTATGAGGAAGCAACGGCCTACGCACCGCTGTTTGAACGCCACAACCTTGCCAACATCTCTTTCGTCGCCCCTACCGACGGCGATGCGCGTATCGCAACGATCACGGCTGATGCGCGTAAATTCATCTACCTTGTCGCGTATGCCGGCATAACGGGAAGCGGCCAGAGCGAGGATCTAAGCGGTGTGCTTGCTTCCATCAAGCGCCACACCCAGACCCCGGTCTATGTCGGTTTCGGCGTGAACGAAAAAACGGCCCGTGAAAAAGTGCAGGGGGCTGATGGCGTCATCGTCGGATCGGCCATCGTCAGCGTCCTACTCGACGATACCCTGAACGCTACCCAAAAAATCGCCAAATGCTGTGAAATTACCCGCAATATTAAATCCCTGATTAACGACTAAGCATGCTATAATGGCGTATTCACTTCTCTTGGGGCTGACATGGCTTCGACGGGAGCGGGATGCTTTAGGTTGCATGCCGGACTGGGCACCTCCGTTACACGGCCCACATTGCTTAAACGCAAACAACACAAACTATCGTCCTGCTTACGCTGTAGCGTAAGTTTTAACTTAACTTAGGACTGCTTCTCCTTCCGATTCTATCTACGAAGATTTGAGAAGTATAACCTTCAGATAGATATATTCGCGGGATGTCTCGTCCGCGGACGAATTTAGAGGCTGGGGCGGTGTAGCTTTGCACGTTGTGTGAAGCCGTCCGAGACTCAAACAACGTCTCTAAGCATGTAGACGCCTTTGGTGGCCCGTTTTCGGACTGCGGTTCGATTCCGCACAGCTCCACCATTTACAACTCAACCCACTTTTTTTCAAATCATATTTTCTTATATAGTGTCACTAAAGGTTACGTGATAAGAATTTTTTTTCGTTAACCGATATTAATTTCAAAATTTAACAAAAAATTGCAGAATAAGTAATAAAATAGTAATTCTTCTATGCCAGAATAGCATATTTCTGAAAAGGGGGTATACGATGTTAAGCCTTCAAAACGAACTGCACGAAAAGCAGGAAAAAATGCTTAACAAACTCAAAAGCCTTTCCGTTGATCATCTAATCGTAGCCAAACGTGCACGAATGACGATGCGTGAAATTTTCAACTGCCTCGAAATCAGTGAAAAACAAAGCCTTTCTTTGGATTTTGTTTTCAGTGAAATGGAAGCGTTCAAACAGACAATGGCCCATTTGCTCTACAAAGAAGACTTCGCGGTTGCCTGAACCGTTTTTTTCTCCTTTGCCGCGAGCCGGCGGCCGAAATACAATCCAAAAATAATAGGTTATTTACAGTTCAAAACTTGACTTAAACTGTTTTTTAATTGTAAAATACTGTAAATAACAGTTTTTTACTTTTAAGGAATTATATGAATCTTACCATTGTCAATTTCAAAGGTGGCGTAGGCAAATCGATGATCGCACATCAGCTCATTACCGGCTTCGGATACAGCGGATGCGAGATTGATCCGTACGGTTCCCTTTGCGACCGGCTGCCTCAGAAGGTGAAAAAAATCGAATTACGTGAAAAGACGCTGCCCCTCCCTTCCGAAGCGACAATCTTCGATTTCGGAGGGTTTGATGACATCAAACTCGATCAGGCGGTCGGCTATTCGGATCTGGTGATCGTCCCGTTCATCCCCACGCTGGAAACCATTCAGGGAACGGTTGACACGTTGGTACGGATCGCTCCGATGGGGAAGCCTATTTTATTGGTCCCCAACATGAGTCAAAAAGAAAACGACATCAACGATGCCAAGTTCGTTTTTGATGAAACGCTTGGGTTTGAGACGGAGATGTTCGCATTGCCGATGAGCGTTGCCTTGCAGACGGCTATCAATGAAAACCGCTCCATTCTGGAACTTTCGGGGCAGGGCGGTATCAAAGCATATGCCTACCGAAAAAGTGCCGGATTGATTCGAGAGTTGCACGAAAAGATTCTGGAGTACAGAAATTAGGTGCAGGTTATTAACAGTTAAAAGGTAGCAAATATGGAAAAATCACCGATGGAAAACAAGTTTGCCAAGCGGGTCACACAGCGCGAGCTTTCTACGCACGTTGCGATACAGACCGCCAAACATCCGGGCGGACGCCCGAAAAAAAATGAAGAAACCAAGCAAAGCGAGAAAGTATTTCTGACATTGACGAAAGCGGAAAAAGAAAAAATGGACCGTTACGTTGAACGGACGGGCGAATCGATCGCAGGAGCAATACGCCGGGCGCTCAAAGAGATGGGGATGATATAAAGGGGGCAGAACGTGAGACGCACGACAGCATTGGCAGCCGTTTTGATTATTCTGAGCGGGTGTGCACCGCAGCCGGGCGGAATGACGGCAACGGCAGAACACAGGTGCATGGACGCAAATCGATTGAACGGATACAGTTACGAGTATCTGGAACGGACCGCGAAGCTTTTACGCGAAGACAAAAAAAACATTGAAAGTTTCGAAGGATTTATTCAGACAATGAAAGGAGCGGTCGACGATTATTCCCGGATGATCAAATCGAGTGTCTATATCTCTGACCTCGTCCGTTTTCTGCCGGTTCCGTATGCGGGAGAAGTCTCCAGTTCGGCCAAACTGGTTTCCAAAACGGTGTTGAACCTGGGCGGAGCCGCAAGTGCGCTCAATCGCTATAAAAAAAGTACGGAAAATTATCTCGCGGCATTCGACAAGCTTGAACGGAACACGGCTACTTCGGGAGAGATAGCGAAATTGGCTCAATTCGCCGATACGAAGCTTCTTGCCGATGCCGAGGATCTGCGGATCCACTTAAGGGACATTTCCGAATCGACCGCGGCGATGGCGGCTACAACCCAGAGCATTGCCGATGCACTAGAGGCGGGGAACGGTTATATAAATCAGGTCAAAAGTTTTGTCGGAATGCCTCCTGAAAATACCGATAAGACAAAAGTCGCGGAAAATCGCAATTCGATAAACACCCGGATAGCGCAACTCAATCAGAAAATTTCACTGTTGGAAAACAGTGCACGGACACATCGGCTTAATATCGCGAAAGCACGTATTTATTCGGAGTTGGCAGTAGAAACGCAAAAGCAGGGAAAATAAAAGAGTGGCACGCCCGAAGGGATTCGAACCCCTGACCCTTGGTACCGGAAACCAATGCTCTATCCAGCTGAGCTACGGACGCATGAAGCAAAGTTCGAAACGGAACCCGTTTCGAACGAGATTTGGAAGATTACTCTATTGTAGCTTAGTTCTTCTATAGACTTAGGCTTTTTTCATATATGCGGCGACGAGAACGATTGTCGAGCCGTTGATTTTGCCTTCGATGTATTTCGGATCGTCGGTGAGACGGATGTTTTTCACGACGGTGCCGCGTTTGGCGGTAAATCCTGCCCCTTTGACCTCGAGGTCTTTAATCAGGGTAACCGTGTCACCCTCGTTCAAAGCGGTTCCGTTGCTGTCCCGTGTCACTCCGCCGGATGTTTCTTCTGTACTTCCCGTTTTGAGCATTTGTGCTTGTGCCCATGATTTGACGTCATCTTCGAGATAAAGCATATCGAGTTGATCCTGGTCGCCCAGTGCGCTCAAAAGACGATATGCCATGACCTGCACCGCAGGAGTCTGACTCCACATGCTATCACCCAGGCAACGCCAGTGGTCCCGGTCCAGATCGGCCGGATTTTCAATCTGTGTACGGCAGGTTGCACAGAGATAGACAGCCTGATCCGCAGAACCGTCCGAAGGGGAAACTTCGAATACTCCGAGATTTTCAGAAGCACCGCAAAGTTCGCAGATGCCGCCGCTTCGTTCTTTTAATGTTTGTTCAATACTCATAATAACACCTTTATTAAAAGCGCTATTATAGCGTATCGGGGTGCGTAAACGCGATCCGGCTTCCGTCGACGAGGACCTCTCCTCCGTTCCTGAGCAGTTTCATGGAATCCAGCTCGCTGATGATCGTTTCTGAAAATAGGGTTTTAAGGTGCATGGTATAAACGCGGAAGTCGCTGCGTCGGCACCGCTGCATTTCATTGGCGAGCAGCAGCGGGGTGAGATGCTTGCTCTCCTGCGCAAGCTCGCCGTACCGGGAAGGATAGGAAACTTCGATCACGAGCGAATGGATGTGAGGATGGGCATCGAGCATTTCCCAGATACGGCCGCATCGATAAGTATCGGCCGTAAAGAGAATAGCGTTGCCCTCTCTTTCGATCAGATAGCCGCAGCTACCGTCGGTATGGGTCGTTTTGAACGGGGTCAGGATAATGTCATCGACGCGGTAGGCAACATCCGGTTCGATTTCTATCAATTCGAGAGTCTTTTCGGTTTGATCGAGCAGCGCAATCTCTTCGAAATTGGGCCAGATACGGTGATTGAAAATGAATCGGCGAAGATCATCCAGGGTCTCTTTCAGGGCATAAATCTTCAGAGAGACTTTTTTCTGGGTTACAAACAAGTCGGCGAGAAACGGAATATCGATGATATGATCGAGATGCGAATGGGTTAAAAAGATATGTTCAATCGTGAAAATATCGTTGCCGAATGCATTGATGAGATTGCCCGCATCAATTACGCAATGCTTTGAGACGTGAACACATGTCGTTCCCTGAGAAGGGGTACGCGTTCCGCTCGTTCCCAAAAATTCAATGTATTCCATAGCCGCCCGCAATTTTATTGTATTGTGTTGATTATAGTATATTAATCGTTAATCCTGCAATCAAAAGAAAAACGGGATATTCTTCTATTATAAATAGGGGAGTAGGGGTTTCGAAAAATCATGTCCTATTTTTGAAAATTCTTTTGGAAATCACTTGACTTCTTTGGATATTTTTCCTATAATTCCCGTCCACAAACGCTGAGAGGCCTTGAGTTAAGG
>NZ_SLTI01000039.1 GCF_004347735.1 Sulfuricurvum sp. IAE1
CTTTGCCCCGGATCAAGCAGATCAGAGGGTACTCCCGGAACTGATGAAGGAATGCTCAGGTTAAAGACCGGAATGGTGGTGTATGGAACATCACCGAGGGATTTATTGAGAATGGCGTTGATTATCTTTCGTGTTGAAGGCAGGTCTATCCGCTTGCCGGTACCGTAGGGACCACCCATCCATCCTGTATTCACCAGCCAGGCATCAGCATGATGTTCCTTCATCTTCCTGGTGAGCTCTCGTGCATATATTATCGGATCAAGCATCAGAAATGCAGCCCCGAAGCAGGCAGAGAAGGAGGGAACGGGCTCCTTTATCCCTCGCTCCGTACCAGCAACCTTGGCTGTATAACCGCTCAGGAAGTAGTACTGCGTCTGCTCTTCGGTAAGTCTTGCCACAGGAGGTAAAACCCCGAAGGCATCTGCCGTCAGAAAGATTACCGTGGTGGCATGACCTGCCTTCGATACCGGCCTGACAATATTCTCTATATGGTATATGGGGTAGGAGACCCTCGTGTTCTCCGTCTTCCCGGCACTGCTGAAGTCTATCTCCCCCTTCTCATTCACTACCACGTTCTCAAGCAAGGCATCACGCCTTATTGCCCTGTATATGTCAGGTTCATTCTCCTTGCTGAGATTGATTGTCTTGGCATAGCATCCACCCTCAAAATTGAAGATGCCTTCCTCGTCCCAGCCATGCTCATCATCACCTATCAATGCCCTGTCAGGGTCAGTTGAAAGTGTCGTCTTGCCGGTACCTGACAATCCGAAAAAGATGGCAACATCATTCTTCTTTCCAACGTTGGCCGAACAATGCATCGAAGCAATCCCCTTCAGTGGCAGATAGTAATTCATCACCGAGAATATACCCTTCTTCATCTCCCCTCCGTACCAGGTGCCACCCACAAGCATCATCCGCTCCGTCAGGTTGAATAACACAAAGTTCTCTGAATTCATTCCAAATTTCTGATAATCAGGATTTATGGCCTTTGATGCCATCAGCACAACGAAGTCGGGATTGAAATTTTCAAGCTCCTGTCCTGTGGGACGGATAAACATGTTTTTTACAAAATGGGCCTGCCATGCCACCTCCATGATGAAACGGACACATAGACGCGTGTCAGGGTTAGCGCCGCTGTAACAATCGACAACATAGAGCTTTTTGCCGGAGAGCTGATTCTCTGCTATTTTCCTGCAGTGATCCCAGGCTTCCCGTGTAAGTGCCTTGTTGTCAGAAACCGGAGAGTCCTCCGATTTCCACCAGACAGTATTCTCAGTGGTACTGTCCCTGACAATGTACTTGTCCCTGGGAGAGCGGCCGGTGAAGTCACCGGTATCTACCGCCATTGCCCCGGTTGTGGTGGGAATGCCCCGTTCAAAACCCGTCAGTACGGGTGAGAGCTCATCATCATACAGACACTCATAGGAAGGATTATAAACTATCTCTGTTACTTCGGTTATACCGTATTGCTTTAAGATTTCCACTGACATCATGGTTCCGGGGGTTTTGATGTCCATCAAAGTTAATAATATTAAGCAATCAAATTTCAAAATAAAAATCAAACCGCCTGCCATTTAAAAAAAGAGCGCTATGTAACACCGGATTAGTTATCTTTAGCTGGCAATACGAAACAAAATGAGAACGGTTTTCATGTTGATGGTTATCCTCTTCACCGTTGAGGTTTATCCGCAGGATATAAGGGTGAGGAGTGTTAAAAGGATTACTCCCGAAGACAAGGGATCATACCTGCTTACGGGTGTTGTCCCGGGTTCGGGTTACCTGCTGGTGGCAGGAGGGGGTTACAATGGCCTGTCACTGCTGGATATAAGGCGGGGTTCCCTCATTAGGGTAACGGATGAGCCTGGGGCCGGTTATGAACCTGCGGCAACGGCAGACGGTAAAAAAGTCTTCTACCGCAGTGACAGCTTCACTGACAATATGAAATATTCATCAGTTTACAGTTATGATATTGAATCCGGTGAAAAGAAACTTGTGATGGAGAAAGGAAGAGATGTACTATTGCCTGCCGTCACCGGCAATGCAGTACTCCTGAAATCGGAAGGAGGGATGAGGATTGAACAGGCCGGTCCGGAGCTGAAATCAGCAGGCGATAGAGCCTTCGTCGTGACTGAGGAGATGATGCCGGTTCTCTACCGCGGAGGTGAGAGGAAGGAACTCATGCCCAATGGCGACGGGTTTTATATATGGACATCACTCTCTCCTGACGGCACCATGATACTTTATAATTACCAGGGCCGTGGAACCTATATATGTGACCTGTCAGGCAAAGTTCTTCATGACCTCGGAAGGATAAATGCCCCGAGGTGGTTCAATGACAGGCTGGTGATAGGTATGGATGACAGGGACGACGGTCACAGGATTACCTCTTCCGAAATCGTATATTATTCCCTTGCCGGAAAAAAGGGTGCTCCGTTGACATCCACTCCCGGGCGCGCAGAGATGTTCCCGTTCGCATTCGGCAACAGGAGGATCGCATTTTGCACCGACAACGGCGAGATATATATCATGAAAGTGAGAGTCAGATGAAAAACCGTTACAGGGTCTGGCTGCTTGCAGCAATGATGCTGATGCCGGCAACACAGTATGGCCAGAGAAGTGATTTCAGCGGGCTGAAGATTTTTGTAAATCCGGGTCACGGAGGTTATGACGGTGATGACAGGCATATGATTGCCACTGACTTCTGGGAGTCGGAAGGAAACCTGACAAAGGGTCTTTTCCTCAGGCAATTGCTGGAGGACCGCAATGCCACGGTCTACATGTCGCGTACCACCAACTTTACCTCTGATGATCTCCCGCTTTCAACAATAGCTGCTATGGCCAATACCGCCAATGTGGATTTTTTTATTTCGATACACAGTAACGGCTTTGACGGCACAAGAAATCAACCCCTGGTTCTCTTCCGGGGTTATGACAATGCCCCTGTATACCCGGCTGCCAAAACCTTTGCCCAGATCCTGTGGGCCAAACTGTTTGAAAAGGGCAACTGCTGGACCCATACTTCAGAATGGGTCAAGGGCGACTGGACCTTTTACCCCGACTGGGGTGACAAGGTAGGTCTGGGGGTTCTCCGTACCCTCAACATGCCGGGTGTCCTGTCAGAAGGCTCCTTCCATGACTATATACCTGAAGGCTGGCGTCTTCGCAATCCTGACCACCTGCATCATGAAGCATGGTCGATGCTCAGGGCACTGCAGGAATTCTACAGCATACCGGCCGGGAACTACGGCATCATTGCAGGCACTGTACGTGATGCACTCACCTCCCCACCATGGTACTTCAAACCTGGCTCCCCCGATGAGCATATCCCGATCAACGGAGCAACAGTCACTCTTATCCCTTCAGGCAGATCAGTCAAACTCGACAATCTTAACAACGGTTTCTTTATGTTTGACTCGGTAGCCCCGGGCAATTATGAGGTAATTGCCAGCGGGATGGCCGACTTCTTCAATGATACCCTGGCCTCGGAAGTGATTTCCGGCCGCACCACACTGACTGATTTCCTCCCCTCTTTTGATACTGCACGTGTACCGGTGGTCACTGAATTTCTTCCTGTAACAACCGACAGTCTCACTTTCAACCAGGTATTTACCCTGAGATTCAACATCCCGATGAACAGGTCGGCTGTGGAGAGTGCCCTGCTCTTTGAACCTGCCGCAAATGTGACGTATGAATGGGATGATAAAAGCAAATTACTGACAGTAAGGCCTGTGACCGGTTTTGCCTCAAAGACACCTTACCTGATCAGGCTCACCACATCAGCGGCGTCCCTCTGGGATGTTCACATCGGGGAGGAGTTCCGGGCCTCTTTCGTGACAAAGGCACGTCCCGGGCTTGTCATTGAACAGATATGGCCATCACAGGGAACCACAGGGGTTAATCTTTTCCCCAGGATCACTGTACGATTTGATGCACCCCTTGACCAGGCATCTGCCACTGCCGGTATCAGGCTGCTCGACAGCCAGTCGGCACCCATGCAAAAAAAACGGGAGACTTTCACAACGTCTGATGGTAAGGGAACATACAGCTTTGAGCTGACGACGCAGCTGCAGCTGAACACTCTTTACCGTATCCAGGTTGATGCCACTGTGAAGGACATAGCCGGAGTATCAGTGGTCACAGCCGCTGAGGCTTCATTCACTACCCGCACAAAGGCCTACCAGACAGGTAACGTTGTTGAGTCATTTGACAATATCGGTTCTTTCTGGGATCCCGAGGCAAGCGGCAGCACTGTTGGCACTGACAATCCCTCCACCACCTTTACAGCATCAAATGATATCTACAAGTCTGCCGCACCGGCAGGCCGGCTCGATTATGTGTTCACCTCTGACCATGGTGGTGTCTGCAGGGTCTTTGATACCAGCAAACCGCTGATAGGAAGCAGTACCAGTTTGTTCTTTGCCATGTGGGTTTACGGGGATCTCAGCAATAACCTTCTCGAATACTGGTTCTACTCCCCGGGTACTGTCAACCAGATAGTATCTGCATCAGCAATCAACTGGGCAGGATGGGACCTGATTTCCATACCTTTCAGTTCCATCGGCGGAACAGGCGAATGGCAGTATCACAGTCTTGTGATACGGCAGAACAGCGGGGGAAAGAGATCAGGCACCATGTATTTTGATGATGCCATGGTAATTTCGCCCACAGTAATTGACGAGCCTGATGACCCGGGGATTGACCTGGTCATCTATCCCAACCCGGTCAGCCGGGAGGGCATGATATCATTCTTCCTGCAATCAGACTGCCATGTGTCCATCGACCTCTATGCTGCTGACGGTACCCTGGCGGCGAATATCTTCAGAGGCCCGGCCGGAGCAGGTGAACAGCATTACCCCTGCTACCCTTCACAGTCTGTTGCCCCGGGAGTATATACCCTCAGGCTTGGTATCCGTGGCGAGGATGAGACACAATGGCATTACACCTCCAGGAGGTGGGTGGTACTTGAGTGAAGTCGGCAGTCGGCAGTCAGCAGTAATGAATAAATTGCTAATTATGCTTATAACGAATGTGTCTTGCTATAACTATTGCCTGCTAATCACCGGCCTCCCCTTCAATCTGGCTGCTTCTCTAAATTTACCCACCGGGTCAATTCTTTACGCTCGCACCTCTGTTGCCTGAATTGACTGCCTACTGGTACTGCCGACTGCCTACTAAACGAAAAGGAGGCTCCAGACGTGCCTCCCTTTCCTTATTAAGATTATATAACCTTACTTCCTGGCTGCCCTGATGGCCGACTGCGCTGCCGCAAGCCTGGCTATGGGCACCCTGAAGGGTGAACAGCTTACATATGTGAGTCCGTTCTTGAAGCAGAACTCAACCGATGCCGGGTCACCGCCCTGCTCGCCGCAGATACCGATCTTCAGGTCGGGACGCGTTGCCCTTCCCTTTTCGCATGCCATGGTGATCAGTTGTCCGACACCGTC
>NZ_SLTI01000040.1 GCF_004347735.1 Sulfuricurvum sp. IAE1
AGGGAGTGTTAGAAATTTCGTGTCAGTCCGATAGAATTGTATATTCTAAAGGAAAGACAGATGAACGAGGTGTTCAATTTTAACGAGGCAGTGAAAGAACTGCTAGCAGGAAAGAAGATCAGCGGGAAAGACGGAATTCTTGCTCCACTGGTCAAACAATTGGTTGAAGCGGCATTGGAAGCCGAAGTGGAATCGCATATTGCCGATGAAGTATTAAAAGGCAATCCGAACCGCCGAAACGGCTACAACAACAAACGGATGAAAAGTTCCGATGGAGAGTTTGAACTTTCCACCCCAAGAGATCGGGAAGCTACCTTTGAACCTCAGATCGTGAAGAAGCATCAAACTACTCTTAGCGATGAGATCGAAGAGAAGATCTTATCGATGTATGGTCTTGGGATGAGCTACAGCGATATCACTAAACATATCGAAGACATTTACCGCATATCACTTTCAACCGCTACCATAAGCTCCATAACCGACAAGATCATTTCCAGAGTCAAAGAGTGGCAGCAGCGTCCTTTGGAAACGATTTACCCCTTTGTATGGCTCGATGCGATCCATTACAAAATCAAAGAAGACGGTAAGTATGTATCCAAAGCCGTTTACACTATCCTTGGTGTTCGATTGGACGGTAAAAAAGAAGTAATGGGGTTGTATCTCTCCGAAAGCGAGGGAGCCAATTTTTGGCTACAAGTATTGACCGATCTAAACAACCGTGGCGTTGAGGATATCCTGATTGCATCCATTGATGGACTCAAAGGTTTCCCCGAAGCGATCAACGCTATCTTCCCTAATACCGAAGTGCAACTGTGTGTGGTACATCAGATACGAAATTCGATCCGCTATGTCGCTTCCAAAAACCAAAAAGAGTTCCTCAAAGACCTCAAACAAGTCTATGGAGCTATCTCAAAAGAAGCTGCTGAAATGGAACTGGATCGGCTTGAGGAAAAATGGGGAAGTAAATATCCCATCGTGATTCAGTCTTGGCGGAACAAGTGGTCAAATCTCTCCAACTACTTCAAGTACCCTGCCGATATTCGCCGCATTATGTACACAACCAATATCATCGAATCGGTACACCGACAATTTAGAAAACTGACCAAAACCAAAGGGGGATTCCCCAATGAAAACAGTTTGTTAAAACTGCTTTATCTTGGAATTCAAAATGCTCAAATTAAGTGGACGATGCCAATGCATAACTGGAGTCTTACACTTTCACAATTGGCTATCTTTTTCGAAGGACGAATGGATAAGGCGCTTAACCTATGATATGATGATATTATAGATATTTAGGAAGGGGACCTGCTAGTGAAACCATTGATTTCCAACCGTATAATCTATGCCGTTTTTCTGTTTTTTATACAAACGAACCTGATTTACGCAATGGAAGAGAATACTCAGATTAAAACACTCTTTGAAGTAGCAGATGTTAATGCCACCTTTATTCTTTATGACCTGCAAAAAGAGACCATAGTTGGATATGATAAGATAAGGTCGGAAAAAAGGTATCTCCCTGCATCGACTTTCAAAATTGCTAATTCTCTCATAGGATTGGCAACAGGTGCCGTTAAAACGGTAGATGAACCAATACCTTACAATGGCCCTAGCAATCCGTTTATAGCGGCATGGAAGCAAGATATGGGCTTAAAAAAAGCCATTGCTATGTCCAATGTACCTATTTATCAGGAGTTGGCCCGAAGAATTGAATTAACGAGGATGCAAAAGTATTTAAAAGATCTTCATTATGGCAATGAAGCGGTGGGAGAACATGTAGATCGTTTTTGGCTGGATGGACCACTTCAGATCAGTGCTGTGGAACAAGTGCTGTTTCTAAAAGGGCTGGTCCAGGAAACGCTCCCTTTTTCAAAAAGCATCCAAAAAGATGTCAAGAGTATTCTCCTAATTGAAGAAACCAACGCTTATAGACTGTATGGAAAAACAGGCTGGCAAAATGCTCCCGAAAAAGGCATAGGATGGTTTGTAGGATGGCTTGAAAAGTCAAACGGGACATACATTTTTGCATTCAATATGGACATGACTGATATGTCTGATGCCCCAAAGCGTATAAATCTGAGCAAAACTTGTTTAACAACTTTGGGGCTTCTCAATAGTGAATAAAATGTGATAATATTTTATTCAACTATCGGATGCTGACACGAAGTTCTGAACAGTCTC
>NZ_SLTI01000041.1 GCF_004347735.1 Sulfuricurvum sp. IAE1
GCCGAGACCCTCTACTCTAAAAAAACCCCAAACCACTCAGGCTACGACAAGGACCTTTTCACGCTCATCAAGGAGATAGAGACTCCGCGGGAATGGCTGCCTGAGCTGGCATCATTTTGCGAGAAAAGGGGAATCGTTTTTTTTGCAACACCCTTCGACATGCGTGCCGTTGACGAACTTGACGAGGTCAGCCCCCTTTTTAAAATTGCCTCATTCGAGATAGTGGACCTCCCCCTTCTGCGTTACGTTGCCTCAAAGGGCAAGCCAATGATCATATCAACGGGACTGGCTAACATGGAGGAGATAGAGGACGCTTTTCTTGTGTGCCGGGAGGAGGGGAACGAGCAGATCGTCTTCCTGCAGTGCGCCTCCATGTACCCCTCTCCTCCTACCATCATGAACCTGCGAAGCATGGAGACCATACGCAGGGCTTTCGGAGTGCCCACGGGCCTTTCGGACCACACCAGGGGTATCCATATAAGCGTGGCTGCCGCAGCAATGGGCGCGAGTGTCATCGAAAAGCACTTCACCCTCGACAGGACAATGGAGGGGCCGGATCACCCCTTTGCCATAGAGCCGGATGAGCTCAAGGAGATGGTGCGCCAGATACGGGATGTGGAATCGGCCATGGGAGACGGAAGGAAGCTCGGCCCTTCGAAAGAAGAGATGGAGTTCTACGAAAAGGCCAGACGCAGCATACATGCTGCCGTGGACATACCCGCGGGAACAGTCATTACAGAAGAAATACTGGCAGTCAAGAGGCCCGGTTACGGCATCAGGC
>NZ_SLTI01000043.1 GCF_004347735.1 Sulfuricurvum sp. IAE1
GGGTTGTTGCAACAACAACGAACTCATCGGTCCCTTTAACCGGATATTTTATATGCCAGAGATTTCCATCAAGCTCTTTGTACTCAGTCTCTATATCCGAGAGAGCTGTTTCGCAGCGCGGGCACCAGTTGATAATCCTGTATCCCTGATATATCAGCCCTTCATTATAAAGTGTGACAAAAACTTTGCGGACTGCTTTAGATAATCCCTCATCAAGAGTGAATCTCTCCCTCTCCCAGTCAAGAGATGAGCCGAGCCGCCTGAGCTGCCCCTGTATCTGCCCCCCTGAATGCTCTTTCCATTCCCATACTCTCTTTTCAAAAGCCTCGCGCCCCAGGTCGTTTTTATTTTTACCCTCTGACGCAAGGAGCCTCTCCACAACATTCTGTGTAGCAATACCCGCATGGTCCGAACCAGGCATCCATAGAACAGACTTCCCTTTCATCCTCTGCCATCGCGCCAGGATATCCTGGAGAGTGTTATTCAGGGCATGCCCCATGTGAAGGTTACCCGTTACGTTA
>NZ_SLTI01000044.1 GCF_004347735.1 Sulfuricurvum sp. IAE1
AGCTTCAACAAACATAACATCATGGCCCAGTCTGGATCGTATGCTATGTCTCAGGCCAACGCCGTTCAGCAGAACGTCCTCAGACTTCTCCAGTAGTCCTTTTCCTCAGCCGGGCAGACGGTTTCATAATCCGTTTGTCCGTGCCCGTTTCCAAAATGACACGCCTTTGCTTTCCCGTTTAGTCTCTCTCAACTTTTTTTGATTTCCCTTCTCCGTCGATTCACCGCCACTCATTTTTATGACAAAAAGCGCTAAAGTTTTTTTCCCGATGGCCGATATAGTCTGTAACAGCAAGGACGCTGATAAAACTGAAGGGCTTCGGCTCTTGCGATAAAAGGATTTATCATGGGTTTCAGAATTAACACGAACGTCGGTGCGATGAATGCGCACATGTACTCTACCAAAAA
>NZ_SLTI01000045.1 GCF_004347735.1 Sulfuricurvum sp. IAE1
CCGATATTTATGGAAAACGTATACCCCCAATTGAATGAATATTATGCTTGTATCCGGCAAAAGCTGCCATGCCATTTGATATCAGGCGGTCTGATATATAAGGCGTTGTATGGATTTATCACTAAACCGAGCATATGTTCGACGAGATAAAATCTTGGCAATTAGCAGCAGTAAGGAGATTTTGGGGAGGAAAGACGATGATTTTTAGGATTGGACGGATATCAGACCCATCCAATCCCATTATTCTTTATGCAGCTTTATTGACATTGAACTGGTAATCCACATTCTTCATAATGTGAATCATGTCGTCCGATGGAACCGGCGGAGTGATGAAATATCCCTGCATCTGATCGCACTTTAAGGTCCGCAAGAATTCCAACTGCTCAAGAGTTTCAACACCCTCCGCTATAACAGTCAATTTTAGGCTGTGAGCCATAGCCACAACGGCTCCCGCTATAGCAGCGTCATCGGGATTTGTGGTAATGTCCTTGATAAACGAACGGTCGATTTTTACAGCATCTATCGGAAAACGCTTTAGATAACTAAGCGATGAATATCCAGTCCCGAAATCATCGACTGAGATTCTGACTCCCATAGATTTCAGAGCGAGCAATATATCAACCGCCGCAGTAGGATCTTGCATCAAAGCGCTTTCAGTTAACTCGAGAACGAGATATTCCGGTTCCAGGCCGCTTAGGGCAAGTGCATTTTGAACCATTTCCAGCAGTTTCTTCTGTTCAAATTGCTTTGCCGAAATATTGACCGACATAGTTATCGGCTCAAGGCCCATTTCCTGCCATCTCTTGTTGGCTGTGCATGCCGCATTAAGCACATATTCACTGAGCGGATCGATGAGGCCCGTCTCTTCAGCCAACTGAATGAATTGCGCCGGCTGAACCATCCCGTATTCAGGATGCTCCCACCTAACAAGAGCCTCCGCGCCCAATATCTTTCCTGAATAGATTTCAACACTCGGCTGATAATGAACGAGAAATTCCTTGTTTTCCAGTCCCTTACGCAGGCTGTTTTCAAGTATCATCATCTCCATAGCTGTGCTGTGTAGAGACTCAGTATAAAGTGAATACTTATTTCTGCCCAGCTCCTTTGAATGATACATGGCAGTGTCGGCATTCTTAACGAGAGTCTCCGCATCAATACCGTCAGACGGGTATATGCTGATACCTATACTTGCCGTTATAAAGTAGTCTCTGCCATCCAGATTAACAGGAGCAGAGAGTACATTCATAATTTTTTTCGCGACAACGCTCGTATCCTCAGAATCTGCAATATCGGTAAGGATAACTGTGAATTCATCTCCACCCATTCGAGCCAGTGTATCTGATTGCCGCAGGCATGAAGACAGTCTGTCTGCAACTTCCTGAAGCAGTATATCTCCGTAATTATGGCCGAGCGTATCGTTGATAATCTTGAATCTATCGAGATCCAGATACATTACTGCAATAGACGAGCTTTGACGTTTTGCACGGGCAAGAAATTGGGTCAAGCGATCACTAAATAAAAGTCTGTTTGGAAGGCCAGTCAGCGGATCATGGGTGGCCTGGACTCTCAGAGACTCACGCGTGGATATAAGTTCGGCCTGAAGGTCGAGTATACGTCTGCCGGCACGCAGCCTTGCGTTAAGCTCGTTTGAATCAAACGGCTTGGTTATATAGTCATCCGCCCCTGCTCCGATTCCCCTAATAATATCCTCTTTCTGATTTTTTGCAGTCAGTAAAAGAATGTATATATATGGACCATCTTTACGTTCACGTACTTTACGGCAAATTTGCACTCCATCCATACCCGGCATCATCCAGTCGATGACTGCCAGCTTAGGAGTATCTTCCGATTGTAAATATCGCCAGGCCTCTTCACCGTCACATGCTACTACGACTTCATATCCCCACTTAACGAGCAGCGCCTGAAGCAGCTTTCTCGATACAGGATCATCCTCGGCAATGAGTATCCTCATGCGGCTTCCTCCATATCCAGCGCTGCCAGTGCAGACTTTAGGCATTCGATTTTTTCTTCCAATACGATATAGGCTTCTCTTGCTCCGCTCAGATCACCACTCGAACCGATTCTTTCGAGCCGTAGAGCCGCATTAAATACAGACTTCGCTGCAAAATTGCCCACCGAACCCTTTAGCGTATGCGCAGTTTTCTGCAATAAATCAGCGTCACCACACGCTATTGCATCCTGTATTTCATGCATTAATTGTGGGTAATCGTCTATAAATATTTCTGCAAGTTCTTTCACCAGGTGCATATCACCATCGACCCTCGACAGCAGTTCATTCATATCAATGCATGGGATCTTGCAACTCCGTTGTTTACTTGCGGGCTTTTGGCTCTTTTCTTCTGACACATTTTCCAGTATTCGATTCAATTCTTCTATTTGTATGGGCTTTGCAACATACCCATCCATTCCAGCTTCCAGACAACGTTCTCGGTCACCTTTCATTGCATGAGCTGTCATCGCAATTATCGGAATATGTGTC
>NZ_SLTI01000046.1 GCF_004347735.1 Sulfuricurvum sp. IAE1
GATCGTTCCCGGATGTCTCTCTCTTGTTGGGTTGCTTTTCTTCGGAAATCTTCTCAAGGAGAGCTTTGTTACAGAGAGGCTCGCTCAGACAGCACGTACAGCTCTTATTGACATAGTTACGATACTCCTGGGGCTCACTGTGGGTGCAAGTACACAGGCGCAGACTTTCCTTACAAAACAGTCTATTCTGATTTTCATTCTCGGAGCAACATCATTTGCAGTTGCCACAGCAGGCGGTGTATTATTCGCGAAATTTATGAACCTTTTCCTGAAAGATAAAATTAATCCCCTTGTAGGTGCGGCGGGAGTTTCAGCTGTTCCTGATTCAGCAAGGGTAGTGCAGATTATTGGCCAGAAAGAGGACCCGCATAACCACCTTCTGATGCACGCCATGGCTCCCAATGTGGCTGGTGTTATAGGTTCGGCAATAGCAGCCGGTTTCCTCTGGTCACTTCTGGTCAAATAACAGGGGTTAAATGGTGATAATATCAAAAGCCCCTGCGGCGGCGGACTGAGCCGGGCCTAAGGCGTTCTGCCCGCCTGACGGGATATAAAGTTTTATAATAAAGCTGGTTTAAAAAAAATTAATTGGTGAAATTGATGAGTAAGAAAAGAATAAAGTTTATGTGTACAGCCTTCAGGGACGGGTTCCAGTCTGTATACGGATCAAGGGTTCTGTCAAAAGACTACCTCCCTGTAGTTGAGGCGGCCCGTGACGCGGGTATTTCATATTTTGAGTCGGGGGGAGGGGCGCAGTTTCAGTCGCTCTTCTTCTACTGCCGTGAAAATGCTTTTGACGTTATGGATGCCTTTCGAAGAGCAGCCGGGCCTGATGCCAACCTCCAGACACTGGCAAGGGGTGTTAATGTTGTTGGTCTCGATTCGCAGCCTGCTGATATTATTGCACTTCACGCGAAGATGTTTAAAAAGCATGGTGTAACAACAATAAGAAATTTTGACGCGCTTAATGATGTCAATAACCTGATATTCAGCGGAAAGTCAATTGCTGATGCCGGGCTTAAGCATCAGGTGTGCGTTACAATGATGGAGCTCCCTCCCGGTTGTACAGGAGCACATGATCCTGAATTTTATATGAAGACTTTAAGGTCAATTCTCGACGCGGGTATACCCTATGACTCTGTCTGCTTTAAAGATGCTTCAGGAACATCCGCTCCCTCAAAGGTTTATGAAACAATCAGACTTGCCAGAAAGATGCTCCCTGAAGGGACAATTATAGATTTTCATACTCATGAGACGGCGGGTATTGGTGTCACCTGTTATAAGGCTGCAATAGAAGCAGGGGCGGATTTTATAGACCTCTCCATGGCTCCTGTTTCAGGCGGTACATGCCAGCCCGATATACTGACCATGTGGCACGCTCTCCGCGGCAGTGAATATGATCTGGATGTAGATGTTGAAAAAATTATTGGTGTTGAAGAATTTTTTCATGACAGTATGAAGGATTATTTCCTCCCGCCGGAAGCTGTGCGTGTTGATCCGCTTATCCCCTGGAGTCCTATGCCGGGGGGCGCGCTGACCGCCAATACGCAAATGCTCAGAGACAATAACCTGATGCATAAGTATAACCAGATTATCAAGGCCATGGAGGAGGTTGTAAGGCGCGGAGGTTTCGGTACCTCTGTTACCCCTGTGTCGCAGTTTTATTTCCAGCAGGCTTTTAATAATGTGATGTTCGGGCCATGGGAAAAAATTGCTGAAGGTTACGGTAAGATGGTTCTCGGGTATTACGGGAAAACTCCAGTTGAACCTGATCCTGAGATTCTGAAGATATCCGCAGAAAAATTAGGGATGGCGCCTGCTGATAATATTCCTATTGAAATAGATAACTCAAATCCTTCCAAGGGGATGGCCCCTGCGCGTAATGCGCTTAAGGAAGCGGGGCTCCTTGAAACAGATGAAAATATTTTTATTGCAGCCACATGTAAGGAGAAGGGTATTGCTTTTCTTCTCGGCAAAGGTGAAATGGGTGTAAGAAAAAATGAAAAAGAGGAAGTTAAAGCATCAAAATCTCTTGCTGCAGGTGCTTCATATACAGTCTCTGTGAACGGTAAAAACTACACTGTTACACTGGATCATGGAAAAACAATCGTTAATGGTA
>NZ_SLTI01000048.1 GCF_004347735.1 Sulfuricurvum sp. IAE1
ACGGTGCACTCGAAGAGGTATCGAACATCTTGAACCGTATGCGTACGCTTGCGGTACAATCATCGAATGATACGCAAAGCTCGACTTCACGCGGATTTATTCAGGATGAGATTAACGTATTGCTCGTCAACATCGAGAATATCGCTTCTCAGACCAAGTTCAACGGCCAGACGTTGCTTGACGGTTCGTTCAGCGGCAAGCTGTTCCATATCGGTGCCTACTCGGGCGAGACGGTCAGCCTTTCAATCGCGTCGGCGGATACTGCAGGTTTGGCAGTAACGGCTGGAAATGTGGGTATGTCTACCCAGGCGGATGCGGAAGACGCTATCTCTGCTATCGACGCGGCGCTCGATACGCTCAACGGTATCCGTTCACTTCTCGGGGCTACCCAGAACCAGCTGGAGTCGGTTGTTCGTAACATTTCGGTTACGCAGGTTAAC
>NZ_SLTI01000049.1 GCF_004347735.1 Sulfuricurvum sp. IAE1
AAACGTTCCTCTGAACACTCGGATGAACCCGTCGCTTAAGGTTACGAAACGTAAAAATTGTTAGAAAAAACTGCAGAATTTAACTCCGCGCTTGACAGCCAAAGAATCACCACATGAACCAGGAGGAATAGGGGGAGGGTTCCAGCCGCCCTGGATCATTGAAAGGGTATTATCGAAAACCATTTTTGTACTGGTAATCTGATCGTTAATATTTTGAAAAAGCTCCGCAGATTCATCGACCAGCTCGGTAATAGGATTAGAGTCAAACGGGATAAAATCGGGAGTAGAAGGCAACGAATACGAAGGCATGACAGCATTAATAATCGTCGATGGGTCTTGCGCCGAAATCAAATCGGGACTGGACGAAGAAATAGGATAAGGCGACGGATCAGACGCGGAAGTAGAAATGGGAGGCGTAGAGGGGGAAACCTCCAAAGTTCCGCTTACTTTCGTAGGCGTAACAACGAGATCAGGAACGGAAAACTTGGTCGTAACCGTAGTCGTTTCACCCGTAGGAGCCAAAGAAGTCGAAGAAAGCGTACCAACACGGGTAGCTGTATTGATTCTGTACTGATCCGTAACCTGAGAACCATCGGGATAAGTACGAGCGGTGTTATAAACGACAACGGGATCAGCACCGTCATAAGTAGTCGTTTTTGTAGTAGTTTGCGGAACATGAGCGATGACAGACGGGGAAGGGGAATCAGGCATAAACTGCGAAAGATCGAAAGTCTGTTTAACGGGTTTCGTAGTGGTGCCGACTTCGGGTAAAAGGGATTCGAGTTTGGTAGCGCTAGCGGCAGCGTTAATATTATTGTAACGATCAATAATCGAATAATCGATTACGGGATCACCCGTCGTTTTTGTAGGAATAAATGCACCATCAATTTTTGAATATTCCAAATCGACAGTTATTTCGGGAGCACGGGAAGGGCCAGTACCATTAGGAGTAGTAATTTCAGGAACAGGCTTAGGAGTAATAGGAACCGTAGGAGCCGAATTACCAGCCGCAATCTGTTCAGGAGATGGCAATTTGGGAAGCCCGACGTGATAATCGGGCATATTATTTGAACCGCCGAAATAGGGGAGTTTTTGGAGCTGGGCGATCATAGCCATATTCGCCATTTTTTTAAGTGCTGGAGCCTTAAAAAAGATCGAAGCCAAAGGAATAAAATTTAGAGCAGTCGAAATAATTTCACCCGTAACATCGGCAGGGGTTCCGCACTTTGTAATCGCCGTTACTTCACCGCCTAAGACGATACCCGATCCACCAAAAAAAGACGCACCATAGCTAGTACCACCTACCTGCTGAGTCCCAATACTCATAAAAGTCCCACCAGCTTTAGAACAGCCTACGGGATCATTATCAAATGAAGATAGACCAAAATGAGGCAAACCGCAAATATTTAAATTATTAGCCGAAGTGCCAACAGGACAAGAAGAAACAACCTTTAAAGAGTATTTATCACCGTACTGATTACAGTAAGCGGGATTTGTAGGATGAACAGCCCAATACTTACCATTCCAAAAAGTTTGTGTGGCGTTAAGAGTTGTAGAACAAGTAGACCAAGTATCGGTAGGAGACTGTTCAACACAATCAGGACTCTGATTCTGAGCGAATTGAACATTTAAAGCGGGATTCGGAGAAACCGACGTATTCAAAGCGTACAAAACGCCGCAAGGATTATCACCAGCATAAAGCAAAGAGGACACGAACAAAGACGAAAACAAAAATATTTTACGCTTCGCGATACCGCGCAGATGGAGCGCGGGACGATTTTGTTTAATCCCGCTAAAGCGGACAAAATCGTTTTTATTAAAAAAAGTTTCCATGATTACACCCTGAAAAGACTAAGTAAGGCAAAATAACCCGCCAAGAAAAAACCCCAATAGACACCAAACGAAAAGAAATAGTTAAAGACTGGATCAGATGACACGACAAAAACTTCCATAATCAACCCCTATGACGTGAAATATTTAAGACCGCATAGATCAAACCGAAAGCGAAAAGAAAACCCACCAATACGCCGAAAAGAGCCATTAAAGAGTTATAGTCACGCTGATTAATGCCAAGAGAGTTCGTAACAACAGACCAGTCTATAAGATACGATTGATCCCGCAAGCGGAGAAGATCGGAAACCGTTAAACCGCTGTTCGAAACACATTCGAGGGTAGGAGTTCCAAGATCACGACAATTAAAAACTATCGACGAACTCAGAGATGAAAAGCCAAGATCGTTAAAAGTTTGCAGGGGATAGCGATGAAGTAAAAAATTAGAGGCGTTTTGTTCATAGTCGTTAAAGGTGACACCCTGAACAGTAACGGAGCCGTGCAGAAAGGCGCAAAGGGAAAGAAACAAAAGAATTTTTTTCACTTTAAACCTCCTAGCGAATCAGGGAAATGGCTTTAAAAATGCCCCAGTAAACGGCAAAGGCAACAAGAGCAGAGCCGAAAAGTAATCCAACATCGTCAGCGTAGATAACGGGAAGAAGCATTAAAATCCTTTTTGTGCTTAGGTAGGGATATTCGGGATCACTACCTAAGCCGCGAAGCGTGTTAAACGCGGATGAGTCCGATGGCTTTTTTGATAGCCCACATAACGGCAAGAGCGACGATAACCGCACCCGCAACAGTTTCGAAATCAGTCGTAGCAAGAGTAGGAGCCGTCAGCGCAGCAGAAGCCTGAGTACCCAAAAATGCAAGACCGAGAGAAAGGAAAGAAAGAACCTTTTTCATAGGAACCCCCAAATTTAATTTCGGGACTTACTCGGCGGTGATCTTAAAGGGATCGGAGCCGACGCCCGAAAAGACCTACGCCAACTTGAAGGTAGCCCCCTGATCTGGAACGAGCGAAAGCGTTACGTGCTGATTGATTTGTGCGTTGTATTTTGATACTTCGATAGGAAGAAGATCATCGGAAGTGGCGATTTGGATGAGTTGAGAACGTTTCGCATGAGAAACAATTTCGACACCGTTGACCGTTTGTTTGTTAAGATACGGAACTGTAAAGTTCAGAATGACACGAGCAGGGTAGGGATTGCCGTTATAAACTCCCCCTTTTTTAAAATCGACACCCTCGAGAGTGCCGATCATGTAAAGACCGTGAAAGTCACGGATATTCTCTTTTTTTACTTCCTGAGACATATTGACCCCTTTAAATTTGAATTTCAAGGGGCAGTTTAAAGAAAAAAAATTAAACGAAAATGTATAACAGACATTCGCGGAAGATAACAAAAGATAAAAGGATTTTACAGCATTTAACCTACCGTTTTTTTATCAGTCACAATGATAGAATCCAAAATATCAACATCATCGACAAATTTTAAAAGAGCACGTAAAAAATCGGATCGATTGTAAGAAATACCACGATCCGAATAAAAAGATTTAACAAATTCCTCACGTCGCAAAAAATCATCGTTTTCAAGATCAGATAACCTGAAACGGATATAGTTTTTTCGAGGAGAGTCAGCAACAAATGGGCGACCCAAATTAGGGAGAGAATCATTTTTCATATTGAGCCTTTTTGCGGGATAAACGTTTGCGACAAGCAGAGTCGTAAGTTTTGCGACGTCCAGTCACACTACGACCGCAACCGCAAGCACAATAATTTTGAATTGCCGGGGAGTCACATTTTTGCCTCGAGGTGCCAGAGAAAAAGCGCAGTTCATTGTCACACTTTTTATCTGCTGCCAAGTCACCATTATCGAAAGACGTCGAGTCACAATAAGTGCGTCCAGGGAAGTCACAATTATTAGCGATCGATGAGTCACAGATTTCCAAACCGGCCACGTCACGAACAGCGTTAGCGATCACACGTCCCATGACTATGGGAACACCATTCCCAACGACTTTCTTTTTTCCTCTAACGGTAAAATCGGGGAGATCAAAATCATCCTCCAATCCTTGTAGTCGACAAAGCTCGCGGAATGAACGATCATCAGAAGCCAGAGCCGCGCTTTTTAGTCCTGGACGAGTCACACCTCGAGGCCAGAAAATTTTTTTACCTTGTTTGTGACCAAACTGGATATGCCGGAGACGATATACGTCGTCGAACCAACCCTGATTTATATCGATGCGCTGATGATCATAGCCATCAATAATTACGTTAGGAGCATTTCGAACATTTTCAAAAAGATACCAGGTCGGGTCACACTCGAAAACGACTCTTTTATACTCCTCGATCATCTGGTAACCATAGTGATTATCGTCTGCCGGACGGTCACGGTTTGCGTCTGAGAACGCTTGGCAGGGAGAGCCGCCTATAATTCCGTCAAAGCGGCCAGCGATACCACGAAAGTCTCTTATGTCCTGGCCAGTCACAAGATCGCCAGCGGAGACAACAACGAAACCAGCTTCGCGAAAAGCACGATCAAGAAGGCCAATGCCTGAGAAAAGCGAAAGAATTAGAAAGCCCTGGCGAGTCACAAAAAAACCTTTCGTTTTTCCATGCAATAAGTCAAAACAAGTGAATTGCGTTTGCGAAAATACATACAACAAAGTTGTGCACTTCTTTTCATGCGATATTTAGAAAAACGTTTCAGCTTAGATTTCATCTTCATTTAAATCCCCCTGAAAAGATTTATTAAAAATCAACGTGTCTAAAGCAGAACGAATTAGAGCCGAAACCGAAACCTTTTGATATTCGGCAACTTTGACTAAATAATCATGCTGTTTCTTTGAAATTTGAAACGTGCAGATCAACTTTTCATCAATAGCGAAAGTAGGTTCAGAGCAATCCGAAACATCATCAAAAAGAGACGGCGTGTAAGAAAACTTACTCATGTGAAACTCCTTGAAATCCTAATGACTCATAAACCCCAAAGACATCAAATCCGTTAGGAAAATTGTGTACCGCAGTACGGCGGACAAATGTTTCGTAAGCATAAAGCGTTTTTTTATGACGCTTATTCTTTTCATCAAGCAAAGATGCACGAATTTGCGAACGATAGGCGAGGGGATTTTTGATGCGAGAGGATTTACACACAAAATCGAGAAAATTCTCAATGTGAGGAAAACGATGATCCGAAACATCATCAACAATCTCAGCAACAGAAAAGTTCTCTCTCTCTGTATTATTTTTTACTTCTCTCTTTTTTATTAAGTCAGGGGATTTTCCGCTGGCGGTTTTTCCGCTGGCGGTTTTTCCGCTAGCGGTTTTTCCCCTAACGGTAACCGTTGGGGGATTTTCCCCTGACGGTAACGGCTCATCAAAAAGAGTGTAAATATTCGAACCAAAATTACCGTTTTTATTAAACTGAGAACGAGTCAAATAACCGCATTTTTCGAGCTCCTTTATCGCTGATTTAACGCTGTCTTCGCCATCTTTTGACTCTTTAGAAATTCGCTCGATAGAAAAAGCCCAATTGTCAGGTTTTGAAACGAGATAAAGATAAAGTCCTTTGGCTTTGAGACTTATTTTCTCATCGTTTATAATATGATTCGGGGTTATGGTAAAATTGTTACTGTAAGATTTATGCAGACGGGCGGACATGATCGAACTCCTGTAACAAATCTTTGGCACGTTTAACAACCAACGCCGTCTTGTATCGAGCACGAGGCGAAGGTAGTTTTTTAACAATAAGTTCGAGATCGGAACGAGAAAGAAAAAAACGATCCTGAACACCTATCTGTTTAAAACGAACAACGTAATGTTTAACATCAACGTTTAAGCCAGAAAAGAAGAAATCAACCGAAACACTCATCAAAAGCCTTTAAAGCGCAACACCGGAAACAGCCTATATACGGGAATCCGTAGCCTATCCCTTTCAATATAATATATATTTAGTAAATAGAAAAACCGCATCAAACTTAGACATTCATATTGTTTTAGAAAATTAAAGAATACAAAAGTATTGAATCTAAACTTAATAGAAGTAATTAATATATAAATGTTATTGTTTTCCGGAAAGGAGAGGGGATAGAATGTCGCAGTCATGAAAGGTAAGCCTCCTTTCTTGTACTGAGTGGATACTCCCTTGCCTGGGACGACTGGGCAGGTACAGCAAAGCCGTTTGTCGAGGTTATGCCGAATCGCGATAGATGGCAATAAAAAAACATCTGGAAACTCCTTTCCTTATGTTGAGATCAAAAGGCTGGCAGGCTTTTATTGATCGCAAGTTTTATGAAAAACCATACAAACTCTCCTTGCAGGGTCAGGTTTGTGTGGTTGCTCCTCTACTTAATCTGCTTTTTCTTCGGTGTAAATCCCATTAAAAATAAAATGCGACCATCGCTAAGTGATTCTGTCAAAAGACGGCGAACTACATCATTTCGGGTAATTCCATACCGTTCACGAAGCATTTTATCATCGGCGTGTATCTTGCCTATTTCCTGCTCCGTCATGAGAAGCCCTATGCGAAACTTTCGCCGCGCCTCTTTTTTTTGACTTTTTGTTGATTTTTCCACTTTCATAGGGGCACTTATTTTTTAATGATTTAAGAATACGACGCTATTTTATTGAATTTATCTTTATTGTTTTTTAAAAATCAAGCTATTCTAAATAATTCCTGTTTATTTTTCCTCCATTTTCACAACTAAAAAGAAAGTTATTACTGCTAAAATCATGCCCATTTCTTAAACTGGAAATATTTTATGAAAAACCTTTTTGATTCACATATTTATACATTTGGAGATCTACTTGAAAATTATCAGATTCATTTGCCGGTAAGGCTGTCAATTAAAACAGCGGAGACATATTTCTGCTGCGTTGAAAACGTGCTGAAAAAATTCAATCTGTTAAATGAGGACCTTATTCATTACCATTCAGATCTCAAGCTAAAACACCATCTTGAAGCTTACATGAACGAGTTGACGGATTATTCGATCAATTATCGAAATTTGAATATTGCGGTACTGAATGATTTTTGTCGCTTTGCTTGTAGAACTTTCAAAATTTTCTGCGATGTCAAGCTTCGACATATTCGAAAAATCCGACCTCTTCCGAAGGCAATGCCCGTAAAAAAGTTGCTGCCTAAAATAAACGAACTCATCTCTAGCAGAGATTCCTGGATCGACTTTAGAGACGCGGCGCTTATCTATCTCCTGTATGGCACAGGGATGCGTATTTCCGAAGCACTTTTCGTGGATACATCTGATTTTATTGGAGAAGGGATGTTGTTGGTGAGAAATGGGAAAAACGCAAAAGAGAGAATTGTCTATTACCCAAAGGATACATGGAGGATCATCCAGGAATATCGCGATCAGTGCCCATTTGAAACAACAAAGGTGTTGTGGAGATCGAAAGACGGGCGGCGTTTATCACGCTCCAGTGCGAGTCTCCAAATCAAAAAGAAAATCGGGTGCAGCCCACATGTTCTGCGTCATTCGTTCGCAACCCATTTACACTCGAACGGGTGCGACATCTTTGTTCTCTCGGAGCTGCTTGGCCACTTTTCTTTGGCAAATACTCAAATCTACACAAAAATAAAGCGTAAAGAACTCCAAAAATGTGTTTTAAATCATCACCCGTTGGCGGTGTAGGCGTTATACATATTTGCAGAATTAAAAGGAGCGCATTATGTCTAATGGATGGTCAAATGATTTTTCCGATATTAACAACCTGAATAAGACACTCGGGGGAAATTCTCAAGCCGATAAAAACCAAAAAAAGGATGACGGTCGTTTCATTGATATCTTCTATCCACACAATCATACGGCACGGATAGAACAGCTTTTTGTGATGGAGACAACATCAAAAGACCCATTGCCAAAAAACCTTGTGACCGCCAGTGAGCGCAACGAATTTATAGAAATTGGGTTTCGCTATGGCTTCAAAGAGGGGGCTATCATGGTACTGCTGTTTTTGGTGTTCGTCATTGTTCAATTCGCAACAACAATGAAGGTTCCGTCGCAAGACACTTCGGCTATTACAAACGGACTGCTGCTGTCGTCTTTGGTGTCCTTGGCGTATGGTGTTGCGTATTCGATCCATATTACGAAATATGACGTTGGCATCCTGACGTCAAAAACGATCAACTCGCTCCTTGCCGGACGCTTTGCTGTCGTTGCGATTATCATGCTCTCCGTTGGCTGGGCACTCTGGGCACTCCAAACCTATGTCTATTCCGATCCTTCCGCCATTCTCAAATGGGCGGTTGCTGTTGTGCCTTCAAAAGAAGGGGGTGGATATGATATAGCCGCGACTGGTTTTTCGTTTGTCATGATACCGTTCGGCGGCTCATTCCCGGTTACGGAATGGTCTGTGGCATATTCGCTGACCGTGCTTATCCCGGAGCTTTTTTCATCATGGTGGCTGTTGTCTATCATCGCTATGGTTTCGGTAATTGCACCGATTGTTATTGCGGCTATTCATAAAAAAACCTCTTCTATTTCAGAAGGGCGTGCTCAAACCGAGCTTGACAACTATTGATTGGATCATTGGTAATGGAATGCAGACTCAAGCGCTTGTTTAGCAAGGAAAAAGAGCCATACACCCTTATTGGGAAAGGCTTCGCATTGTCGGATACGGGAAAGCGCCATCTTCACGAGATTCGATTTATGGACAAATACCGCAGTGGCCATCTGTTTGTTTTTGCCACCACGCAAGTCGGAAAGACGAGGTTGGTAGAATGGATGGCCGAACAGGACATCAAAAAAGGGAAAAATGTCGTAATCATCGACCCAAAGGTTGACTGGGCCCTCTTTTCAAAAATCTATCAGTCGTGTCTTCAGTCCGGGAGAGAGGAAGATCTTATGCTGCTGTCGCCAATCTTTCCGCAGTATTCCATCAAAATCAACCCGCTGTCGCACTTTTACATGCCCGAAGAGCCGATCAGTCATATTATGGCCGGTGTGCCTACCGACGACGAATTCTTTTACAACGTAGCCCTTGACGCAACAACCTTTATTGTACGTTGCACGCTGATGCTCAAACGGTTCAAAAAGGATTATTCGCCATTGCGCTTCGAGGACATTGCGAGCAAAGCATCATACAAAGGGATCACCGAGCTAAAAGAGAGCATTCTTGGGCTTGATGACCCGGAACAGCCAAAACTAAAAGTCCTTGGAGAACAAATCCTTGAATCGCCGCAGGATTACTTCTCGAAGGTCACAAACACGCTGAGAACCACACTGACACAGATGACGATCGGATCGATATCCACCATCATTGGTAGCGCAGAAAAAAACGAATTCATCGATCGGATCGAGAGGGGCAAGGGGGTGGTATTGTACGTTCAGACCGGATCGATGCTGACCAAAAAAACGGCCGATATTCTGGGCAAGGTTGTTGTGTCCATGATCCAGTCCGTGTCGGGGCGATTTTACGCTTCGGGGTTAAAGTTCAAACACCCTCTATGCCTCTACATCGATGAGATGAGCAACTGTGTTTATAGGGGCATTGAGGACGCATTCAACAAAGGAGGCTCGTCCGGGCTGTGCATCACCGGCTTGACGCAGAGTATGGCCGACATTATCACGGAGATCGGTGAAGATCGGGCCAGAAAATTGTTTGACAACACCAACACAAAAATCTTTGGCCGGATGAACGATATAGGGAGCGCCAAGATTGTTACCGACTTCGGTGGAGTAATGAATCGCCACGCATCGATGTTTAATTCCGATGGAAACATCGTCGCCAGAGAGGTGGAAGAATCCGTTATCAAGCTCGAAGAGCCGATTCGCCTCAAGCAGCGGGAAATCTATTATTTCGGCTTTGAGGGGCAATTTGTAGGGAAGATAGCGCCGGTCGAGTCGAGCGAGATTATGGTCAAACCTCCAAAAATCATCAAAGGGTTTGATGAGGAGGTTGGGTCGTGAAAAAATCCCCCGTCAAGTCTTTCATTCAGGATGTTGGCGTGTTGGTGCTCGGGGCATCCTCCCTATTTGTTTTTGCCGGTGCGTTCATCGTCTATTCTGAAACAGGGTCGTTTTATTTTGACTGGGAAACAGTAAAGTACAGCATTGTTGACAACATCCCAGTGCTCCTGTTCGCGCTACTTTTGATGGCTGTTGCCCTGTTTGCCGTGGTGAACTATTTCCTGTGGGCTATGGCGCAACGAAAAAACTGCCAGATTCAGTATGTTGACCTGGCGCAGATTGCGCCTATCTGGCTCGAATACAATGAAGTAGAAAACAATATCCGCGAAAAAATCACCGCCGAAACTGCTCAAACCGAAGGTGACAAGGGGCAGGAAAGGGTATTGACCAATGTGCTGGCCACCCGCGCCTTGGAGTTTGAAACCCAGAGGGTGCGCGATTTTGTCAAGAACATCCTGATACCGAATGCGGATAAATTCGATGAATACGAGACAGGCATGATGTTTGACCTTTTACGCATGCTTGAATCGAACCGCGACCTCACCAGTGTTGCAACCCTTTGTCCGAAAGATCCTGAGCGTCAGATGTATAGCGACAAGGCGGCTACGCTCGATGGAAAGACAATGTATGAAATTCTCGGGGAATTCACCCTTCTTGACCATACGATCCGGGTGGCTGAGATTATGGTCGCTATGCACGAAAAGAATACTGACCGCCTCACGGTTGGACCGTTGTTTAGCCGCGTGGTGATCACCGCTATTTCGCACGACATCGGGAAAATCATTGTTAAAAATTCAACTCTCCGCATTACGGGAGAAATGTATCACAAGACGCCTCATGAGCACATCAGCGTCATGATGCTTCAGGAGATGTACCCGGAATACAAGCACTCCAAAAGTGTCGCCGATGCCATCCGTAGCCATCACCTTGGAAAGGTTGAGGGTACGCTTCCGCAACTCTTGAAAGATGCCGATAAAAAGGCGAGGGAAGTAGAGTTTGGCGAGTGGCGCATTCGAAATAAAAACGCAGTAGCTTCAAATGCGCAAACAACATCAACATCGGTTGAAAATGAGGCAAAAGTCGAACCGATAACGGCAGAGCAATCGGCTCCTGAGACGGTCCCGTTTGAAGACTTTGGTGAAGCTGCCGCTGCTGAACATGCAGAACTTTCGGGCCCTGAAGAGCCCATAAGCACACATTCTGCCGAGAGTCGTCCAAAGAAGAAGCAAACAAAAGATGACGCAGTTGTTGCAGCGCCCAAAGATGATGAACCCGACTTTGACTATCTTGAGGCGAAGGGTGAGGCTTTGGTACGAGAGCTTCACGGCGGGATTAATAATATCGCCGCGGGCACTGCGTTTAATAGACAAAAAATACTTGGCGTTTCATTCGGAGACATGGTTATTTTTGAATATATCTTTTTCAAAAATGCTATCGAAAAAACAATAGGGCGACGGATCGACAACAAGGTTTTCTCAAATATCGTCGATCAGCTCAAGGCCGCCGGGGTTGTCAAACTGATCGATACGGAAAAGGGCTTCTTTGTGTCGCGATTTATTCTTGAATTCCCAACGCGGAAAGATGAAGGGAATTTCATCCCGGTGTCGGGCGAATTCTTTGGTCTATCCGCAGATGAGCTTGAAGAATCAAAGCGGCTTAACCCGGTTTTGAGGGGGGTAAACGTAAGACCCTATAAAAATTCCGAGAAGGCAAACTGATATGAAAAATAATAGCCAGAAAATTATTGAGATCAAAGACGATTCAGGAATGAAGGTGGCAACCGTCACGATTGAGACGCCTGATGGCTACGGCGTCAAGGAGTTTGCCAAATTCCACCACACCATAATAAAAAAAGTTCGCAGAAGATTGTTGGAGATTGCGATAGACAACGAACTTGACAAACTTGGCGAAGGAGGGAAGGGCGATGGCAAATGAGAAGAAAGCGATCATCAATACCTATGAAGCGCAGCTTGCTTACGACGTTCTCCTGAGAACTGAAAAGATATTTCGATTCCTACGCATGAATTCAGGCCCGATTATTGATCCCGAGCGGGCGCTCATGTGGCAGAAGCGATACGAAGAGCTTGCGATCGCAAACGCAGAGTTCCTCGAAGAACTAGCAATGGATATTGGGAGACCTGAACTTTATTCGGATTCAAAATATCTAACGGCAACAAAAAACAAGTTGCTTCAAAAGCCTTGACATTGCTGTGAATTTTTTATAGAATTTTCACATGTCATTATCCTATAAGGATTGAAGAGGTTTTTCAGAGCTTGCCCCAAAGCAAGCCAATAAACGATTTTTCCGCCGAAAAATTGTTGTCCCCGTCGATTGCAAGACACAGTGGATCTGGAACGACCTGGCGCGACCTCATGCCGACATCATGGAAAGGGCGTCTTAAAGAATGGCTATGAGTTGCGGCGGCAGCGTATATTTCGGTCAACTGGCCGAGTTGAAACCCCTTAAATTGCGGGGAAGTCCTGCCAAGGATACGGTAGGAAAACGCTTTTGAAAAAAAGCGATGTAGGGATACTCTACCCTAAAAATCCGTATCATAGGGATAACCCGCAGCCGAGGGCCTACGTTATGAAGATATGGTGGAGACCGCAGAGGTCTTTGAAAGAGTTGGTAGCTCCGCCTCTAAAGTTTCCCCCATGTCTTCACAATACGGCCCAGGTTCAGAGACTAATAAATCCAAGCTGCTTCTACGACTTAACAATCATTATTCCGTTTTTCAATCATTGTCGCATTTTATTCAGAGTATCCACCTGGATGGGAGGCAAACCGGCGACGTCGCTGTGATTGTTATTCGTATTGGCCGCTTGGTATAGGGCGCAAGCCACTATCTCCATCCCCTTATCTTTATCTCCCTCTTTTGCAACTTCAAACACGTCTTTTTTAGTTGACACACCACATCGGTCTGTCCTTTTAAGCCATTACACGAATAAATACCTACAAGGAGCACATCATGGCAGAAACAGTAGAAAAAGCGCAAAACCAAAAGGGCCCTGCGCCGAAGCAGAAGCTTTCCCCGAAAGAGCGCTACGAGCAGCGTCAGGAAGGAAAGCGTAGAGTGGTAGAGAACAATCCGAATGCGATCGTATTCGTTCCGGAATCACCAGTTGCACGGCGCTTGACAAATGCAATCCAGCTCATCGATTCAGCGGACGCAATCATGCGCTCGCAGGCTGGGTTGGAAGTAGAATTCAAAGATTTTGAAGAACATCTCAAAGAGTTCCACGCTATCTCGACAGTCCTTGAAGAAAAAGGGAAAGCGATGCTCGCTTTGATTGCAAAAAACGATAAAGTCCAGACGCGCTTTATCCGCAACCGCTTTGTTCGCGGTGTGGTCGAAGATATGCGCAAAGAGATCAAAAAAGCCGCAGCAACCGGATCGGCAAAACCGGAAGCGGCACCAGCAAAAGAGGGAGAGCCAGCGACCACAAAGAAATGAGTGGTCCCTGGTTGATAGGGGATCGGCGATAAAACGGCGCTCGAAAAATGGGGCGCACGATCGTACAACCGATCGCGTGAAGATATAGTCCGCTCTGCACGGAGACGTGCAGCAGTTCACCTTTTTAAGGCACATACCTTTCCGAACACATGGTATTTCAACCAAAGGAGGGAGTATGTCAACAAAAACCCTTTATAGTCACACTATTGCATTGGTTAGTCAAAAAGGTCATCGCGTCTTCTAAATGGAGAAGCGAGCCGCCGCCCTTTAGGGGGTGGTCCTAACGTCTTCGATGCGGCGGTATGTGTCTTGAAGAGGTGAACGCTCATGATCTGGCGATTCATGGGGAACATAAAGGAAAAGCAATTTTATCGATCATCTTTTCCCGTAGGGGTAGTTCAATACCCCTCACGGGCTCCGTATTGCACTACTAAGGGAAGCAAAATCTACAAGATCGAGTTACCTGAATGCGAGATCGCTTTATGGAGCAAAAAAATGTTAATATATTTGACAATACAGTTTTTTAGAATAGTCTATGGATGGGCGAGAAATCGCAATGGACGCTTTGTGCGGATTATCGGTGACATTGCTTACGCAATGGGTATTGGTATAGCAGGAAACGGCCTGTATAACTGGTTGACAAACCAGCCATTCACAATTTTCGCTATCTTTGTGGGAGTCTTGGGTATAATCTTCGGATCAATACTTAAAAGATAACTACGAAAAATTAATATAAAGGAGAAGCTATGTCAGTCCTCATTGCAAAGATCGTCATTGGCGGTTTTATTGCTTTTGCAGGTATTCTTGCCATTGGAAAGCTTATTGCTGAACATGACGAGAAGAAAGGGCATTGCGACCTATCATAAAAGCGCGGTGATTTGCGCTTCAAAATAAATAAAGAGGGCTGAGACGTCCTCCGGAATCAAATAATACCCATCGCGCTGATGCGCCGGTTCTTCGGAACTGCCTCGAAAGAGGGATGGGTTTTTCTCGTTCTACACTAATGTTACTCCCGAAAAGGGGATCTGAAATATGTATCTCCTTTAGGGATACCTCTATTTATTCAGCTCCTTTTTTCGGAAGTAATAACCTTCAAGTCTGTTAAATACCAAACCAAGCCCAACGTCTCACAGGCGCGTTGGCAAAAGGAGCTACCACTCATGTTAAATCAAGCTATTGACTGCCGCACAGGCTATGTTGCACCAGTTAAGAACGTTCGCGTTTCAAATAAAGTTGGTCAAGTGAGCAATCACTCAAACCTTATTAGTTTCGCGGCATACGCGATGATTGTTACTGCTGTTGTTCTTGTTGTGTACAAAGCAATGGCTGTAGCGGCTCAGTAAGGAAACCCTATGTATAACAAAATCATCCTGGTTGGAAATCTTACCCGCGATATCGAACTTCGCTATTCGCAAAACGGTTCCGCGATTGCCAATACGGCTATCGCTACCAGTCGCCGCTTCACGGTGAACGGAGAGAAGAAAGAGGAGACGTGTTTCGTCGATATCACTTTCTTTGGCCGTTCCGGTGAGGTCGCCAACCAATACCTTCGAAAAGGATCAAAAATCCTCGTTGAGGGTCGGCTTCACTTTGAACAGTGGACCGATCAACAATCCGGGCAAAAGCGCTCCAAACACTCCGTCATTGTAGAAAGTATGCAAATGCTCGATACACGACAGGGTGGCGGCGATCAAGGCTATGAAGAACAGGGCGGGTATTCTGCTCCTGCATCTTCTGCGCCACGAACGCCGCAAAAAGTGCCGATGCCTGAAAGCAACCTCCCGGAGGTTGACATCAGCGAGGAGGATATACCCTTTTAGAAAAAACCGTTCAACCGGTTTTTGGCCCCACGCATAAATGCTGGTTTCCGGCACTAAGCTGGGGCTTTTTTTCGTTTTAACCATCTACTATTTACACCCACAAAGGGAGTTCCAATCTCCCTTGCGGGTGTATTGTGCAGCTCCTTTTGTGGATGCAAATCCAAACTCGATGCCACAAAATTCAAAATCCTCACGGCACTCGTTTTAGAGGTAAAGGAGTTACCAATGGAAAATACACAAGTTGCTGTTACAGCTCAATCTACACAAGTTCAAAACCAAACAATCGTTCAGTCACCATTCAGCGCCGCTGCGCTTACACAAGAGCAGATGGCAATCATCAAGAACCAGATTGCTCCGGGTATCTCGGACAATGACTTGATGTACTGTCTGGAGATCGCCAAACAGGCTCAACTCAATCCGATCATCAAGGAAATCTACTTTGTCCCGCGTAAAGCGCAAATTAATGGTCAATGGGTTGAGAAGCATGAGCCGATGGTGGGACGAAAAGGTGCGCGCGCCATTGCTCGTCGCAAAGGAATGAAAGTTCCACCCAACACGGGTACGACGATCAAAAAAATCCCCGTTCTGAAAAACGGAGCGTGGGAAGAGGAGCGTGATCTTGTAGGATGGGCAGAAATGACCATTGATGGAGTGACGGTCCGGAAGGAAGCCGCTTACTCCGTCTATAAGCAGACCACAAAAGACGGAAGCGTCACAAAATTCTGGAAGGACATGCCAACCGTGATGGTTGAAAAGGTAGCCGAATTTCAGCTCCTTGATGCCATTTACGGGCTCGATGGCGTGATGTCAATCGATGCCGGCGTTCTGGATGTGGAAGCGGAAGGCAGCAATGCCCAGCGCCCGCAGCCAACAACGGTCAATATGACATCAACCCCCGGCGGGCTGATGGAAAAAGTTGCAGCGGCGAAAGCCGAGGCAGCCAATCCTGAACCCGTCGCTGAAGTTGTGCCAGAACCAGAAGCGTCGCAATTTAAAGACCTCGCAGAGCTCGGCATTGCGCTGAGTGAGCTTGGTCTTGAAATGACAACCAAAGAGCACGGCGGAAAAACCTACGCTTTGATCTCTGGCGGAAACATTGGCGGTCTGGAGGAAACTCTGGCCGGATACGGTTTTGCCAAAGGGAAAAAAGAGTGGGGAATGGAGGTGACCGATCTGGTTGCAGCCGAAGCCGGTACGCTTTTCTAAATCTTCGATCCCGCATCTGCGGGGTCTTTCTTCTGTCGCATTTGCTTCCCAAAAGGGGATATATCCTATCCCCTGCGGGGAGTGGTGTGTCCTTTCTTTTGGGAGTCAAATCCAATCTTCGCGCAAAGATTTCAAGGTTAGTCCGCCATGCGTACAAAAATTCAATCGGACTGAAAGGATATGCCAATGCGTATGTCAAACCTAAAAGAAGTTATCGCCACTTCAGGCCATCACCCGCTCCATACGGTTTGGGGGATGATCGAGCAGGCGGCGAATAACCACATCACAATCCGCCCAAGCGGGATCGTCGAGTTTCTTGACAACCCGTTCTCCTGGGCAACAAAACAGATCGTCGGCGTACTCTCGCCTTCATCGGAAGCTACTGTCCTTGGTACTGCGGTTCATGCTGCGGCTGAGTTTGGCTATCGTTGCATACTTGACAATCAGGGCTTGCCTTCGGTTGAAGAGTGTGCGGTTGCAATCGATGAGTCGTTGAAAAACGAATATGTCTGGCTTGAAAACCCAACGATGACAATTGAACAAATGACCACCGAGGCGATCCGCCTTTTTACGGTCTATCATACAGAAGTTATGCCATTTGCCAACCCTGTCGCAGCAGAAGAGCGATTTGTGCTTGAAGCATGGGATGGGATTCAATTGGCCGGAACCACCGACCGCATCGAGCGCAGAGCCGACGGCACACTTGCGATCACCGACATCAAAACTTCCGCCAAGAATCTTTCGGGCGAGAAGGTCGAGGGTAGCGATGAGCTCAAGGCCATGCGCCAGAAACTCAAAGAGCTGAACAAGCTCTCAGAGCGCCATGCGCCACAATACAATGACCTCAAGGAGGCGGGCAAGGTTGTCAAAGAGATCCAGCGCAAGCTCGGATTGAAAAAGACGACCGAAGAGGAAAAAGCAATGCTTCAGGTTGATCTTGAAGAAGCCGAAACCTCCCTGGTCGAACTCCAAGGGGAAGTTGATAAATGGCTCGAAGGGGTGCAGGAAGAAAGAGATCAGCTTCAGACTGAGATCGATCGGATCGCGCCAGACATCGAGAAGCGTCAGTATGAGGCTGATTGTTTGGCAGCAATGCACAAGCATGGTCTTCAGCTCGCTTCGTATGCGTTTCTTTACGAGGCTGCAACCGGAAATACTATTGACTGGGGACGCATCGAGGTCATCATCAAGTATGACCCGACCCCGGTTGTTAAAATCCTAGAATTCCCGCTTCACATCTACAAGCGTGAGTGTGCGATGGCAGTCGATCTTATGGTCGAGGCTATTCAGGCCCTCAGAGCCGGCACGCCTGCGCGTCTGTTGTTCCGCATGAATCCTGAAACTTTCAGAGGTTCGGAATTGACAGAGATGGTCCGGGAAATTGTAATGGCTTCGTGAATTGTTTGATGAAGAGATGGTGAGAGATTGCTGTCTCGGCCGGATTTTTTGTTGGTGCGTTTAAACCTTCAGGAAGTCCAGCGTCAGACGTTCATCGAAAGTATAACACAAAAGCATCATGCAATGAAAGAGAGCTACCAATGACAGGATACGAATACTACATGGAAAACCGTGACGAATGCGACGCTGAACTGATTGTTGCAAAACAGTTGGACGAAGTGTTGGAATACGACGCGGATTTCATTTACAACAACCAGTTGCCGTTCTAACGGTTAGTCGCAAGACTTTTTATACACACAAAAGTAAGGAGCTACCAATGTTTACCTACACATACGAATCTGATAAAGAAATCTGGGCTGAGTTGCTCGAAGAGCTTAAAAAAGACCTCAAAGGGGTTGAGATCATCAAAAAAGGCAAAGGGCGCCTGTTTATCAACAGACGGAGAGTTGCATGAGAGGGAAAGTCAGACAAAAACTGATGGACGCGATCGGCGGCTGGGAACCAATGCCAACCTTTGACGGCGTATGGCTTCGAACGGCAACACGGCTTCCATTTGGAATCTGGTTTGCAACAAACTCAAAAGGTGCGCTGGAAATCAATTTTCGGGCGTCCATTCTCTTTACGATCTAAAGGAGCTACCAATGTATTTTCAAAACGTTCTTTTCGGCCAGTCCGAAATCGTCTTCAACCAAGTCGCCAACGATGAGCAATCATCAGAGGATCCAACCCCGATTCATCCGAATCAGGGAACACTATTCTAAGGAGGTGTGCAATGAAATCAACGCGGGAAGAAGCCGCGAGTGCGCTTATATCGCTCGGTTATCGGGTGAGTCGCTCGTGGCATTTTGCCGCACGCGATGAGCGCACCCCTTCGGCCTACATTAATCCGGATGGCAGCATCCATGACTTCGGATGCGGTTTCCACGGCGACCTTGCGGATTTTCTCGGTGAATACCGGGGGATGTCCAAAAAGGATTCGCTTGACGAGGCCCGCCGTCTTCTTGGGCTGCCCATCACAATCAACTTCTCTGACTATGAAAAACCAACCGATAAAAAGGAAGGATTCATCAAAGAGGAGTGGATCAAGGGCTTCGAGCGGGAGAGAAAGGGGCGGTATGGCCGTTTTCTGTATCTTCTCAACGAAGCTCTTCCGGCGTTATCAAGACCTCAACAGGTTGAGATAGCGAAAAAGTATCAAATAGGGTACTCGGAGAAAGCGGATCGCCTGATCATGCCAATCCGGGACGAGAGCGGCAACGCTGTCACTCTATGGAAGTACAACAAGCACCCAAGAGAATACTTTGATCAGCAAAAAGGGGAGATGGTTACGCCTGCGAAGGTGAAATTTACCTCTGGCCGCGATCGATGCCCGTTCAATCTCAAAGACCTGAAAGGGTACGGTGAGGACAAGAACGGATGGGTTTTGTTATGTGAAGGCGAGAAGGACTGCCTGAACGCTCTCGGAAGAGGGTATCGGGCGGTGACTCTCGGTAGTGCAAGTGCAAAACTTGACGACGAACACCTCCATCTATTTGAAGGCCTGAAAATCGTGATTGTTTACGATTACGACAAGGCCGGATTTGAAGGGGTGCATGGACGACAACCGAAAAACGGGGATTTTATTCCCGGCATCAAAGCCAGACTCGAAGGAGTAGCCGCCGAGGTGAAAGTTTGGGATTGGGAACTTTTAGCCCTCCAGCAGGGCTTTGAACTTCAAAAAGGCTTCGATTTTACTGACTGGCTCTGCCTTCAGAACGAAGCCTAAAAAATCTTCCTTAAAACCCGCATAACTCTTTCATTTCCACGAATCGAATCCCGGTAATACCAAATCGTAAAAGCGCCAGATACGCCAAGTGCGGTGATGGTTGCGGATTGGTAGTCGCCGATCAGGATATAGACGAGCGGGGCAATGAGCAGTGCGGAAAATAGGAGTTGTATTTCTCGTTTCATTCCGAGAAGTATAGCCAACAAATAAAAAATCACAAAGTCAGGAGCTACCACTATGACAAACGTAAAATTCAATACATCCATCGCGGATGTCACAAAAGCAATAGTCTTGGGAATCGTTGTCCCCTTCATCATCTTCACAACATCAGGGCTTGCATGGATGTATGCCTATATGGTACTCGGGGCGATGTTCTACAACTTCGTTCTTAGAGAATCAACACCAGCGGCATACTTGCTCATCATCGAAGCGATCGCCGTCGTAGGTTTCTACGCGGTACTCGCTCTTATCCTTTTCATGAGTGCGGCTTTGGCTGCATTCGGGGGGTGAGAGATGAAGCGCTTCGCATACCGCATCGACACTGACGAAAATCCAGAATCTCCGCGCGAATGGGACAATCTCGGCACTTTGTGCATTGCATCCCGTCGCTGGGATTTTGGCGAAGTTCAGTTGGCCCACGACGCCGACTCTATCGAAGAAGCATTCAGATGGCATCTTGCCGAGAATGATTTGACGATGGATCAGGTGATCTGGCTGCCCGTTTACGGATACAGCCACAGCGGGCTGACCATCAACACAACAGGCTTTTCATGCCCTTGGGACAGCGGACAGCTTGGATACATCTATGTGTCCAAGAAAGACGCACTCAAGGAGTATGGAGGCCAGCGTGTCGGTAAAACTCTTGCAGAGAAGGTTGAAAAATACCTTCGAGGTGAAATCGAGACAATGGATCAGTATCTCACAGGGGATGTCTACGGATATCGCATCTATGAATATGTAGGCGATGAAGAAGATTTCCAAGATGAAGACCTCTCGACCCACTCGTGGGAGGAGATCGATTCGTGCTGGGGATACTATGGCGAAAAATACTGCGAAGACGAAGCGAAAGCGATCGTTGACCGCCTCAACAATGGGGAGGTCGCAGCATGAGCCAGACTCAGCTTCTTCAATACTTCCAGCTGTGGCTCGCCAGACATGGCGCAGCCAACGCGACAATCAAAAAAGCAAAAGGGATACTCAAGGCGGCGGTGCAAGGTGGTGAGGTTATTCTCAACACGTCAACCAAGGCTTTGACGTATGCGTTTAAGGACATTGTTCTTGATGGCGGAACCTACCGTGTCGAACAATCAATCAAATCGCTCGGCCACCTTCCGGTTGGTCAGAGTGCATACGCCGCATAAGGAGGCCGACATGGTACGAATCGGACAGTACACGATCTTCCCCTACAAGGAGAAGAGGGTAGTCTATTTCGCCGTCATGCGCGGCCGGAACGTCGTCAGGGCTGGATTTTCCAGTCCTGAAGAGGCGGCAAATCATATTAACAGTTGCCTCATCTGAGGTTAGTGAAATTCACTTTTTGAAATAGGAGCTACCAATGCAATTCAAACTAAACGACAACACAGAGTACAGAGCGTGTCCATCAATTTTGGAAATGGACCATCAGGATGTTTTAACGCTGATTAAGCAGTTTGAACAAACAAAAAATCGTCTTGACGGGATCATTGATGTGCAATACGTTGCCATTCATCCTTCGGTTTCATACGAGCTTAAATACTTCGATGAAGAGGATGCTGAAAACGATCAGGGGTGCGAGAATGAAAATTTCCGATTCTGGTTGAATATCGGCTCCATCCAGTATGTTGGTACATACGAAGACGGGGAAGAGATTTGGTGTGACATCGCCGACTTTGATGGACAAGAATGGAAATACTGCGGAGGTGAAAGATGAAAACCTACGTAGTAATCGATTATCGCGGTCGCCCATGCGATCGCTATATGGCAAACAATAAAGTTGAAGCGAAACAGCGCTTCCGTCAGGGCGGTTATGCGGATAATCTGCACGACAACTACACCCTGGTCGAGGCGGATCTGTTTTTCATGTCCCGTATCCTTTCAGGGCTCGGCGTTGCAATCGTCAAACCCATGCCAGCAGGCAAGGACGGCGACGGCAATAAAACCAAGCGCTGGGAATGTGCAAAAGATGGCCGTCAGGTTGTCTGTGAGCTGTATCAGGACGATTTTCTCGATGTTTACTTCGGGGACGTTCCATACGGCGAAGGCTCGCTCTTCAGCGATTGGGCTGATTTGGGAGGTGCGGCATGAAGACGTTTTTCATTCTCGACTGGAAACGCCGGATCGTAAAAGAATTTCAGGCATCGAGCATCAAGGAAGCGGCGAAAGTTTTCTGGAGCCGTGGCTATGCCAACCACCCATTCGGTGAATACCGTCTGGCTGGAGGTATCCAATGAGCGAGATCCTGATCCTGACACTTCAAATCGGTGAAACCTGCCACCCTACGGGGAGGGCGGATGAAACCGTAACACTTCAGGCGAATGCGGAGTATCCCTATTATCTCATGGATAAGCACGGGTATGAGTACGCGTTCGACACCGCACAAAACTGCATCTCTTGGATGAAAGGCAATCGCGCCGGAATCGAAGAGGGAATCAACTTTATCTAATAATAAAGAGGGCTACCATGAAAACAAAAGAATTCGACGATCTGTATCGTCTCATAAAAAACCCGCTGATTCCGGCAAATCTGGAACAGCATATCTACAAAGTTGCCAGACGGCTTTCCGCTTCCGACGACCAACCGTATGACGGTGGGTATTGGGTCAGCGAAAAAATCGGGGATGGCTGGTTTTTCAGCCTCAACGAAGAGCGCCGCTGGCGAGTTGAGAATCCAAATAACTTCTCCGACGTTCACATCGGCTCAAAAGCATTCAGCCTTGCGGTCTTCTTGATCGCCTTGTCTGAATTCTCCATCTACCTTTACCAAAAGGGCTTGATGGGTGCGTTGAGCGATGAGCTGGCTGAACTCCACGGCAATGCCTTATCTCTTGCGTCCGAGGTTTTGACCGAAGATGATTATCGCGCATTCTGCGCGGTGGTGGATTGAGGCTTTCCATGAGAGTATATAGCACAATGCATTTTGCCGAACGCCTGCCCCGTGGATTCGATATGAGCGTAATAGTTCAATTGATCAATGTGGCACTGCAAAACCCTGGGCGAAAACACTTTACCGAGACCAACGGACGCTCAACCATCTGTGCAGTAAGGAAAGGGGATACTCTTCGCCTGAAAACCGGATGGGTGGGGAATAGAAAACATGAAAAAGTTGCCGCTTGACGGTCAAATTACAAAAAAGAAAACACAAAAGGGAGCTACCATGAAAACTATCAATAAAATCGAATTGAGTGCCATTTTGGCTGGACTACGCCTACTCCAAACTCACGGGTATCCCGTTGAGTATGAGGTTGAAGGTGAAATGACCGTTGATGAGATCGACGAGCTCTGCGAAGCGATCAACTGCGGACCGTTTTCGTCATTGCCTTTGAAAGAAGAAGAGGTTGAAATCTGGCAATTGGTTTCTGACACACAATACGGTACAAATTGCGATTTGTACACATCTGAAGACGAAGCTAAAAATGCTTTCATTACAACCGTTATGGAATATAGCGGTATGCTTGAAAATCTCGGTGACAATACCGACCCAACCTATGATGAGGCGTTGGCAGCCTGGGAACAATACACTGAAGAGTGTGCATCAAACCTCGACACAGTTTTTGTTGATGTGCAGACGGTAAAATTTGCCGTCTCAGATGCTCCATCGACTTGCCCCCATTGCGGCTCAGAGGATGTCAAATATGACGACATCCATATTGAAAATTCCCGCGCCTATCAGGATTGCTGGTGTGGATGTGGTGCTACATGGAATGAGGCTTATGCTTTCAGTGAAGTTGTAGCCCTCAATACAAGCAGCTGCACTAAGACTTGTGGGGCGGTGTGACATGGGTACAAAAAAAACACAAAACAAAATTGCCACATTCCGTTCAGTATGGGATGGCGACGTGGTAATAGAATCTTCATGTCGGGTTAATCTTTCAACCGGAAGAGTAATCGACATCGAAACTGTTGACGTTGACGATCTCGATCTTGAAGTCTTGGAATTACAAGAAGTTGAGCTTGCTGATGGTCGGCGTTTCGAAGTAGCCGAAGACGATGATGGGTATGCTATCAACATCATTAAGGAGAAATGAGATGTCGCACGTTAACGAAAAGTGCGAAAGATGTTACAGTGGTCAGATTACGGAGCTTTCTGAATCGATCAAGAGCCTGCAATAGGTTAGCTGCTCCACCCGGAGAGGCTTTTAGAAAAAACTACACAAATCAACACTAAAACAGCCCGACAGGGAGACAAAGTTTCCCTGCGGGGTTTTATTGTCTTCTCGTTGGGTTCCAAACAGGAGCTACCAATGAAAAATTCAGTTTACGACATCGTTACAGATGCAATTCTTGCGCAAATCGAACAAGGCGTTATCCCTTGGCATAAGCCTTGGGCGACGGTCAAACCATACAACTTCAAAACCGGCAAAGAGTATCGCGGTGTAAACCCAATTCTTTTATCCGGCGCTACTGATCCGCGTTTCCTGACCTTCAATCAAGCCAAAGAGCTTGGTGGTAACGTAAAGAAGGGTGCCAAATCTCACATCGTTGTGTTTTGGTCACCATTGAGCGTTAAAACGGTCAAAGATGAGGAGAGCGGCGAGGAGCTGGTTGATTCAAAAAGCCTTGGAAAGTTTGTCCTCAAATATTACCGCGTATTTTGTGCGAGTGATATTGAGGGTATCGATTTTGGGCCATTGCCGGTTCCGGTAAAAGAGTTCAATCCGATCGATGCAGCGGAACAGGTCTGGAACGATTACAAGAACCGCCCTGCGTTTGTCATGGGTGGCAATAAAGCATGCTACTACCCCTCCAGAGACCAAATACAGATGCCTTTGAAAGAGGTGTTTGAATCTCCGGAGGAATACTATTCGACGCTCTTTCACGAAATGGGACACAGCACGGGTCACCCAACGCGGTTAAACCGCAAAGGGATTGCCGAATTCAATGGCTTTGGCACTCACACATACTCGTATGAGGAATTGGTTGCCGAAATGACTGCCGCGTTCTTGTGTACCCATGTCGGGATCGAAAACACAATTCAAAACTCCGCTTCCTATATCAAGGGTTGGGCTTCAAAACTCAAAGAGGATACGAAAATGATCGTATTGGCTGCAAGTCAAGCTCAAAAGGCTTCTGATTTGATCCTTGGTGTTAACAAGGGAGGTGTGGAATGAGAGATATTAAATTCAAAGGGCTGACTACTAAAAACAAATGGGTTTATGGCAGCCTTGTTATAACAACTCACGGAATCAAACACATGCCTCACACCCATACAAAAACATGGATTATTGAGTCTGCGTTTGGTAACGGTGGCTGGTTTAGTATTGGAATGAAACAATATGTTAGACCCGAAACAGTGTGCGAATTTACTGGTCAATATGATGGTGATTTTGGCACTGAGATATACGAAGGGGATATTGTCTTGGTTGGTGCAAAAAGGGGAATCGTTGAAATTATCAACGGTAACACCTATGTAGCATTTGCCAACAACGATCTTGAATTGTTGAGTGATATCAAACAGATGACTTCGGTGATCGGGAATAAAAACGACAAAACCAACAACGCACGTAAAGTGCTTCAACTAATGGACAATGACTATTCTTATTGTGATGCGGTCGCGCTTGTTTGTAAAGAAACGGGTGCTGATCGTCAACAACTCGAAAAGGAACTCGATCCGTTTATTTAAAAAGGGGAACGCATGAAATGCGCTTGCTGTAATCGAATCATAACTGATCCTGTCTCAGTATCAACGGGCTTCGGTCCGGTGTGCAGAGAAAAGCTTGGATTAGTGACGGTTCACACAAAAATCAATGGCAAAAAGAGTTATAAGATAGCCCGTCAAACGACTATCTGGGACTTTTTGGCTTAGTCGACAAAGACTTTTTCTGTTTCTCCCATTAGGGAGTTCGTACTTGTACGGCTCCTTACGGGGCTGTACTATTTTTACAGTCCATCGGAGGGGCATAACAATGACGGAAACCAAACAATTCATCGACAACAACCAATCCTTTTTCTTTGGCAAAGCCGATGCTGTCGAAACTGCCAAAAAGGATCTGGAGATTTTCCATCAGCGAGAAATCCTAAACTCAAAAATTGATCGAAGCGGCGGCCCTATCAATGGTGACATCGTTATCATCAACGGAGTCGTCAAATTCGTTTCATTGGATCGATTTCGCGAAAGCGGAACGATTCAGGTCTGCGATAGCGGATCGTTTCATCTTTTTTCGGATGGAGGGCTTGATTTTTCAGGCACTCACAATTTCGGAAAAATTGAAATTTCGTCGCTTGTAAATACGACCGTCACTGGATCGCTGAACTGCTGGATCTTTTCCGGCGATGATGCTGGTCCTGGACGTCGCGTGAATTGGAAAATCAACGTCCCAGTTTGGGAAATTGCCAAATAATCTTCGCCCCCTCGCGGGGTTAGTAAAAAAAATACTTTCAAAAAATGGAGCTACCACCATGAAAAATCAAGATAAAAAAATGTCAGTCACACAAATCGTTGATCAACTCAAAGCCTCAAACGAGGATTTTGAGTGGTATCCAACCACGAGAGAGATCATTGAGGCGATGTACTGGGACATCCGCGGCGAAGAGAGAGAAGACGAGAGTGTTTATCGATGCGAACGGAAACACGTTTCCATCCTCGATATCGGTGCAGGAAACTGCAAACTCTTTTCAACGATCAGAGCAATTGCCGACGAACAACCGGACCTCGACGATTACTATTACCATGCAGGCGGCAGCAAGTCTATCCGCGACGGATATGAGAAGCGGCCGAATCAGGTACATATCTCAAAATACATGGCAATCGAAAAGTCTCAAACGCTGATCGATGCCATGCCTAACGACGTCTTCGTCGTGGGGACCGATTTCAACGAAAACACTCTGATCGACAAGCGGGCCGATATCGTATTTTGTAACCCGCCGTATTCACAATACGCGCAGTGGACCGAACGGATTATCAAGGAGGCGAACGCCGACTATGTGTATCTGGTCATTCCGCAGCGCTGGGGTAAAAACAAATCGGTCCTGCAAGCACTCAAAGCCCGAAAGGCTACGGTTAAACTTGTTGGTTCGTTTGACTTTCTCAACAGCGAAGACCGCAAAGCAAGAGCGAAAGTCTCTTTGCTGAAAGTTGAACTGGCAGTGAAATACTCCAAATATCATGATGCCCAAGCCCATGTCGATCCATTCGATCTGTGGTTTAACGAAACGTTCAGTGTTGAGGCAGACAAAGCCAGCGATGGCTACGAAACCGACTACACCAAGCGTCAGGGGCAGAAAGCTTCCCATAAAGAGAAGGTGCGAAACGCTCTGGTGAGCGGGCGCGATCTGGTGACTATCCTGGTCGAGCTTTACAACCATGAGTTGGAGCATCTGATTGGCAACTACAAGAAGGTCACGGAACTCGATCCGGATATCCTCAAAGAGCTCGGCGTAAAAGTCGGCGCTCTCAAGGATGGACTGAAACAGAAAATTTCCGGCCTGAAGGTGTTGTATTGGGAAGAAATCTTTGAAAACCTTGAACAGATTACAAGCCGCCTGACAAGCCGCTCAAGAGATTCGATGCTGAAAACGCTTATGGCGAACACCAGTATCGATTTCACGGCAACAAACGTCTATTCGGTAGTGATCTGGGCTATTAAGAACGCAAACCAATACTTTGATCAACAAATGATTGAAGTGTATGATCAGTTCATTTCTGAAGAGGGTTTGAAATTCTATAAATCCAATCAACACTTTCTGAAAGACACGTTTCGATATTGTCGTAGTGACTTGGATAAAAAAGGGATTAAATATGCCCTTGACTATCGCATCGTGCTTCACGATTACCCGGAGTATTGGGAGAGCAGAGATAATGTGCTTTCGGTTAAGCAGATCACTAGAATTAATGATCTGATTATTGTGGCAAAAAATCTTGGATTCTCAATTGATGGGTTTATGAATAAAGTCCGCCTGGGAGAGAAAGATTTCGTCTATTTCAAAGTGCCGGGCGACAGAAAACTAACTAAAGGAACCAAAACGCATCTTGGAAGAATTGATGAGGTTTATGAGCAGACGGAAGATAACGGTAAAAAGTGGATGCAGTATCTGATTGACGGTCAATACTACCACGGATCAATCGTCCGAATTGAAGATGACATTTTCACGACTGTAAAAGGTTTTAAAAATGGAAATGTGCATTATCAGCTGAACCAAAAATTCATCAAGAAACTAAACCTCGAAGTAGGTCGCTTGCGTGGATGGATTAAATCACCGGCAGAAGCGGCGGAAGAATTCGACATTACTGCGGAAGAGGCAAATGAGTATTGGAATTCCAATTATCAGATGCTTCCATCACACGTCGGAAACCTTTTGCCTGCATCTCCTGCGGCTGAACCTGAGATCGAAATCGAATCTGAGCCGGTTGTCAGTTTTGACAGTGCCGTTGTTTGCGAAGAGATACCTTTCGAGGTAGAAACTGAAGCGGATGCGGTCCCGGTGTTGGATGAAGAGTTGGTGGACATCGTTGAAATCGATGCGGTGACTGAACCTGAACAGAATAAAAGCGAGGAAGATGCCAAACTCGGCGGACTTTTCGCGGCGTAAATCATAACCCCTTATTGGGAGAACAATCTCCCGCAGGGGAGTATTGTGTCTCCTTCATCAGATCCTTGAGGTCGCATCGTGCTTGGAGGCACACCACAAATGATTACTTCAATCACAGAAGAGCAGTTCAACATGCTGCTTGGGTTCAAATATCATATCTGGACCTACTACCACGAAAACGACGCGTCGTTCGATGCTATGCGCTGGGCAGAAATGCTCGACAAGGCTGGAATCAACTGGTTCGTGCAAAACACGGTCGCCATCTTGATGGAAACGAGAGCCAACGGGTTCTCTTCTTTGGCTGGATTATTGAAAGCCAAGGGAATTGAGGTGCGAAATGATCGTTGTGCATGATCTCTATAAAAACAGAGCCTATCTCTGCGCTTCGCCAGACAAGGCGAAAAAAGGTGATGAAGCAGGCGTAAAGCTCGCGCTTGATCGCCGCGAGACCATTGAGGTAGGTAAAACCATCTACGAATACAATATCGCCCTAAACCGCTTCATCGCGGCCAACGGACGACAGTGGAAAAAATCTCTGCGTGACGCATGGGAAAGCGGGATCTATCCTGGTTCTACTCCGAAAACGGATGTCCCGGCGTTGCAGCGTCTCAGAAACAACGCTATCCCGATTCATGGGGTATAGGCACAAAGGAGGTGCTATGCGCTTTATACGAAAACTCAAAATAAAAGGATTGCGACTGTATCGCAAAGCGGTTCGCCGAAACATTGTCGCCTATTTTGGTGACTTGATGTATGAGGCGGGCGTTGTGATGTTTACCACAGGCGTTATCGGATATTTCTTTATCAAAGACGATAAACTTGATGATGTGACCATCTTCAAGCTCTTCCTCTATGGTATAATCGTCTTTACGATCGGCTTCGTCTTGAAGCTGGCAAAATAAGGAGATGTCATGCAACTGATTGACTGGATTGCTATCCCGATGATTCTCATCGGTTCGGTACTGCTGATTGGCATGTACTTTAACAGCAAAAAGAAACATCACCGCCGCAAACCTGCACACAGCTAAAAAATCCCCTTTTTAACCTCTTTTCCTACTGAGGCCCGAGAAATCGGGAAGGGGTTTCTACATCAAAAAACTTGCATTTGCCACCCAGAGAGGGAGCCTCAAAACTCCCAATGGGGGTAATGTAGCTCTTTTTCTGGATCGCAAAATCCACTCAACACCACAAAATTCTAAATCCTCATGGTGTTGTTTCAGAGGTAAAGGAGCTACCAATGCTAAATGAAAAATATGAAGTGCTTCATGCACTTATCAAGGATGCCAAAGCAATTTACTGCGACGGAAATATCTCAAATCTGGGGACTTACGAGTTTGATTCAGAGGTTGAATGGGCTGCTTTTGTGCGCGGCCTTGAGGCTATGTGTGGATGGAATGATTACCGTCACATTGAGGACCTTGAGGCAGACGACTACGAGCGGATGAGAGACGAAAATCCTGAATTGTACAAAGGTGTTTGCGCGCTCACGGGGATGAAGCTTTGCAATGACTGTTGCGGTCTTTTTCATAAATCTGAATTTGACGATGAAGGGCTTTGCCCGGACTGCCAAGAGGAAGAAGAAGAAGAGGAGAAATCATGGTGCCCATCCTGTAAAATGGATATGCACTTTGACGAGATCGGCAACTGTAAAGGTTGCGGCAACTCCATTGATGGGGGCGCTGTATGAAGACCTTAAAAGAATTCAAATAAAAGTTGCTCCGAACGGGAGCTGGTCAATTCTGGCCGCCTCCCGAAAGGGATTGGCGTGCCTTTCTCTTTAGGAGCTACCATGAACTCACTAGCATACGAAATTTGCGCCCAAGCGGCGTTAGCCTACAAAACGGCTTTGAAAAACGAGGAACGTTTCAAACTGGAGATGATCGAGAGTCTAAAAAAGGTGAAAGCCGAAATTGAGGCTCTTTTTGCCAGCAAAGGGGGAAGCAATGAACTCTCTGCGGCTTGATTTTCGGGAGACGTTCTCCGACCTCACCATCCTCTCTATGGGGCTTGGCCAGGATAGCCACGCCATCCTCTTTAAAATCGTGCATGATCCGGTGTTTAAGGCCAGATACGCTCCGCACAAACTGTTGGTGCTTTTCGCCGAAACCGGCAATGAGCATCCGCATACCTATGACTACATGCGGGATGTCACTATTCCGTTTTGCAGGGAGCATGGGATTGAGTTCGTCCACATCGTGCCAGAAATGGGATACCACGGTGAGACATGGCAATCTTTGACTCATCAATGGGAATGCGGCACACCAACAATCGGTTCGGTGGCCTATCCAAAAACATGCACCCACAACCTCAAACTGGTCCCGCAATATCGTTTTGTAGAGGACTGGATTGCAGAACGCTATGAAGGCATCCGCAATAACGGCCGCAAGCAGGCTTACGTCCAGTTTGCCAAGTATTACGGAAAGATCCGGTGGCTTGTCGGTATCGCCAAAGGGGAGGAATCCCGCGTGGCTGACGCCGAAGCCGAAACGGCTCTGTGGAAAAAGCAGGCGATCACGGTGGAATATCCGCTGATCGATGTCGGCTTGGACCGCTCTGGCTGTCAGGCATATATCAAGTCGCTCGGCTATCCGTTGCCGATGCCCTCAAATTGTATGTTCTGCCCTTACGGATGCAATGGGATGGAGTTGTTGTGGATGTACCACAGCTACCCGGATCGTTTTCACGAATGGGCGGAATACGAGCAAAAAAAACTTGATGCGCACTCAAGCGCGGAACGAAATCTTGGTGTTTCCGGGAAGCTTCATAAAGACGGCCCGAGAAAAGGAGAGGCGGTAACGCTGATCGATCTGGTTGAGCAATACAAACGGGATTTCCCGGATGTTACTCTTGAGCAGCTCCAAGAATGGAAATGGTCCCACGGACATTGCGTTAGCAGCAAATACTGAGGTGCATATAATGAAAACCTACTTCCTTGGCTACTCATTTGAGATAGCCCAAGAAAAATCCCGCTGGTGCTTTACCGTCCGAAACTCGGCCGGGTACATCTGCGACGGTGGGTACTCGCGAACACAAAATGGCGCAGAAAGAAAAGCTCGAAAAATGATCAAGCTTTTTGCGTCCTATTAAAACAAAAACAGGAGCTACCATGAAAGAAGAAATCGTACTTAAAGTCGGCGCAAACAAGGCGCGCCCAAATACCCGCCGGATCTGGTGTCAAAGCCAAATTCTTTCAAAATACGGGTTTGAGAAGGCAACCGCCTACATGATCACCTATGATATGGAAAATGCCCAAATCATCATCGAATCTTCGGTGATCGGCGAGCGCACCGTGTCCGGAACTGAAAAACGCCCCATCATTGACATCGAGAATGTCAAGATCAAGGAGATGTTCGAAGGGGTCGGTCACGTCCATATCGAGGTGTCGCAGGATTGCATCGTCGTGTCTGCGTCCGATAGAGCAAAGATGCTCAAAAACGCCCGACGAAAGGCAAAAGAAAACGATTCGACGTTCGTAGAGCTGTACTGCGGTGGCGGGACCCTATCATCAGCGATGATGGATGCAGGGTTTACGCCGATATGCGCGGTCGATATGGACGTTGAGCAAAACAGCATCAATAAAACAAAAGAGGAAGAGGGAATATACCACTCTATCAACGTGCTTGAGACGTACCGGGCAAATTTCCCTGACTGCAAAGTGATACAGGCTCCGGTCAATCAGATCGACATGCGCAAGCGTTTACCGCAGGCGGGTGTTCTGGTGGCAGGGATTCCGTGTCAATCTGCCTCAAAGCAGGGTGTCACCAAGCGAAAGCAAACCGGAGCGGCAATCAGAGATGAGGCCTTGCCCCAGTTGGTGTTTCCAGTCATCGAGGCGGTATTAGCGGTCGAACCTCACACCGTGCTGATTGAAGAGGTAGAAGGCTTTGCCAATTCATACAGTGCCGACTTTCTAAAAGCGGTGCTCGAAGATTTTGGCTATACCATCCATGAAAACTTCGTGGACGGGAAAGAGCTCAATGCCATGTCAAAACGGCGGCGCTACTGCATGGTGGCAACGGTTGTAGAAAAATTTAAATTCATCTTCAAACCCCTTGAACCCAAAACGATCGGTTCAATCATCGAAGGCAATGTGGAAGATCATGAGTGGAAAGCTTTTGAAAACTACAAAGCCAGAGAGGAAAAAAACCTCGCAGAAGGCAGAAACTTCACCATGAATGTAATCCGTTACGATGACACGATTACCGGAACCTTTGGGGCTGGTTATGCGAAGTGTCGCGTCTCAGAGCCACTGCTTGCCCATCCAGATCCAGATACCGAGCTCTTCCGGCTGTTTACGGCCAGAGAAATCGCCAGAATACACGGCCTGAGCGAGGATTACATCCTCCCGGACAGCTTCACAGCTGCGTGTCATGTTCTTGGCAACGGGGTTCTGGCTTCGGGATGGAGACAGGTTGCGCATTCAATCAAAGCCGCCTTGGCGGCATAAAAAACAATTCAACAGGAGCTACCAAATGAAATCAGTTGTAAATTATCCCGATCGCGGGAAATGGGGAAAATCAAGTTGGCGTGGAAACACGTCTGGACACATCATTGTCGATTTGATCGAGCACTTCCAGCCGAAACTTTTTGTTGACGTATGCGAAGGAAGCGGCACGAGCGGCGATGTATGCCTGGATATGGGCGTTCAGTATGTTGGTCTCGACCTGCATAAGGGCAACGACTTTACTCGGGACTTTGTTCTGAGTCAGCTGCCGCGCCCGGCCGATATCTGTTTTTCTCATCCGCCTTATGGGCAGATGATCCAATACAGCGGAGCTGTCTGGGGAAATACTCCGGTGGCTGGTGATACATCGCTTTGCGGTGTTGATGAGTTCATCGAGAAGTCCCAAGTAATGCTCTTGAACCAGCGCGAGGCGACTCGCGATGGAGGCATTTACGCCACGTTAATCGGCGATATGAGAAAGAACGGCGAATACCGTTCCTTCCAATCTGATTTCATTCAGATGATGCCGAAAAACGAATTGCTGAATGTTGTGATCAAAGTGCAGAACAACATGGTGAGCAACAGAACGCAGTACAGCGGGAAGTTTATCCCCATTGAGCATGAATACCTGATTCTCTGGAAAAAGACTGCAAAATCGCTTTATGCGGTTGCGTGGGATACTGCAAAAGAGATCAAGAAGCAGATCGCGGCAACATGGCGCTCGGTTATCCGAATCGCCCTGATGAAGCTCGGCGGAACCGCTGAGTTGAAATCGATCTACGCAGAAGTTGAAAAAATCGCCGGCGAGCTGATTGCCAAAAACAATCACTGGCAGGCGAAAATTCGGCAGCAGCTCCAGATCCACTTCACCAACGTCAAACGCGGCGTATGGGCGGTGTGACATGGATTTCCAAACACTAATGAACCGCATCTCTTCTGATTGGGGTGTCACTGGCTTCCACGATGAGCAATCAGGGAAGTTTATTCGCATTACCGTCACATACGATCACGATTGTGTGTGGGAGGTTTTCGACAGTGGTGACGTCCGCTATGACGAAGAGATCGACAGCATCGAAATCATCGGAAACAAAGAACCTCTGGCTCGCGGGCATTTTGACCCGGCTGATGAGTTTGAAAACGAAATACCAGATCCAGACGAGGAGGAGCGTGTTTGGAATAAGCACCTCACCGAGATCCTGGAAGAGGCAAGAAAGGCATAGTGATCCATACCTGACTCCGGTATCCGCCGAATAGAGCGCTCCATGTGAGCCAATAAGGCGGCCTTGCGTGTTGGTCGGATGTCCCTCCCTGAGCATTCTTTGGAGTGTTCAACGGGGCCATTCGGCCACCATTACTACACACAAGGGGATTCCTATGTTGATCGATGCAAGAACAACCACACCAGACTACTTCGGGACGCAAGCCGCCCTCAATGCACGCAAACCTCAGCCGCGCCGTTCGGCAGTTGTGCAAGTGGAATTAGATGCAAAGCCAAACGGCTTCGTCTTTCGCTTTGCCGCGCTTGCCATGATCGGTGTGACGGCAGCCTATATCGGATTTTCAACATTTTCGTGGGGGGTTGCAGTTGTGGGGTGAGGATGATGGCGACATATTGCGTTCTCCGCAATATGTTCCGGTTGTCAAAAAAGTGTGGATTTTACCTATGAGCCTTGCGTAGTCAGGGCTACACTCTTTCGGATTTTTTGGAGCCTTTAAAGAGAGGGTTTCAAAAAGCTCGAAAACAGAAGCGGAGGTGTTTTAAAATGGGCAAGCTGTATTTTTTCATTATCTTGGCGATCGGGGGGTATTTCTACATGAACCCCGGTCTTTTTGATACGCTAAGGGGCGAAGCGAGTGCTCAGGTGGTGCAGACCGTCGATACGGTGCAGGCAGAAGCCACCAAGAGCGTTATAGAGGCAGTTGGAGGCCCGGACGGCGGGGCAGGGCAATAGAGAGTAGATATTTGAGGATTCTCGTCTTTTTTGACCTGCCAACCGGTACGAAGAAGCAGCGAAAGGCGGCGGCAAAATTTCGCTCATTCTTGATCAAAAATGGATTTGACATGCTCCAGTGGTCGGTCTATATGAGGATCTGTAAAGGACGAGAGTGTATCGAAACATATATGCGCCGCGTGAAACAAAATGTGCCAAAAAAAGGAAGCGTGCGGGTGCTGCCGGTGCCGAACAGCTTCTACGAACGGATGGAAATTGTCGTTGGTGAAAAAACGGAGGTGGAAAAAATTGGGAAGCAGGGGATTTTGGATTTGTAATTTGAAGAAAAGAGATAACCCGTAGGTTAGAGCTCTTCTGACCCGAAGGTCATTGTCGTATTTACCTTCTCACGTTTAAATACAAAAATTATTTTATCGATTTTTTCAATCAATGTCAACATTTAAAAGTGAGAAGGTAGTACGGTGCAAATGTCAAACTCGGATTCACGACCATTATTATACCGTATTTAAAAGTGAGAAGGTAGTACGGTCAATTGGCCCGAGAAATTGCAAGGGAACATATTATACCGTATTTAAAAGTGAGAAGGTAGTACGGTTCGTATGGTGTCATTCAAAAACACTTCGTAATTATACCGTATTTAAAAGTGAGAAGGTAGTACGGTCTCAGTCAAGATCGAACGCCATTTGAGCGTATTATACCGTATTTAAAAGTGAGAAGGTAGTACGGTATCCGCGTTCTCACGGAGATCCTTCGTTGATTATACCGTATTTAAAAGTGAGAAGGTAGTACGGTGTGTTTTTTTGAATCTAAAACACGTAAAGTATTATACCGTATTTAAAAGTGAGAAGGTAGTACGGTCTATCTTTTGTGAACAATTTACTTAAATAATTATACCGTATTTAAAAGTGAGAAGGTAGTACGGTATAAATCGCAGCACTCTGTAGAATCAGCGCAATTATACCGTATTTAAAAGTGAGAAGGTAGTACGGTCTCAAGTGCTATCTCGTGATCGTTCGCAAGATTATACCGTATTTAAAAGTGAGAAGGTAGTACGGTTAGTGAATTTGGAATAGAAGAATATGCTCTATTATACCGTATTTAAAAGTGAGAAGGTAGTACGGTCTTGTTATTCGGTTATTGCTAGAGGTGAGATTATACCGTATTTAAAAGTGAGAAGGTAGTACGGTACGCAATTCCTCCATAATGATTCGCCATGCATTATACCGTATTTAAAAGTGAGAAGGTAGTACGGTTTTCTTGATATTGGCATAAACGGTTGAGCGATTATACCGTATTTAAAAGTGAGAAGGTAGTACGGTAGCCAAATTTCTACCGAAAACCCTCTATTTTAGGCAACTTCAGCACATTTTCGCAGCTTATATAGCATTTTCGCAGCGAATCGACACAAACACCAATGGCATCAGACACGGAAAGCGCCTTCCCATCAATCAAAATCTTCTCTTGTAAAATGCCGACTAACTTCAGCTTTTCCGTTTTATAGATTGTTGGCTGATCAGGTTTTTCTGCAAACATCTCCCGCACAACAACATCCACTATTGGCCGAAATGGCTCAATGATATCGTCAGCAAGATTGCCGGGATTCAGATCACTCGAATGCCAAATTCCAACAGCTGGAAGCAGACCGCTCGCGGCGATTGATCTGAGAATTGCGGCACGAAGAACGGCATAGCCATAGTTGAGAGCATCGTTTCTCGCGTCAATCTCCATGCTTTTGCGAATCAACTTTGGGAAAAGTGTTTTAAAGTGCAATGAAGCGGCATATCCTTCGGTCTGTATCGCATTGTCGATGGCAATTGCTTCGGAGATATTAAAGAGCTCTTTGGACTCTTTTTCGTGCCCAAAAAACTCCAAAGCCTTGGCCTGGTTTGTGATTTTTTGGTGGATGATACTTTGCCAAAGCGCGGCTTTTTTCTCTTCAGGAAACAGCAATTGCGCCTTTGCAAACTGTGCATGGCGCACATTGGCACCGATGGGATTGAGGATGCCGGAGGGCTGATGGTGTTCGTCCACCACAATGAGGGAAATCTTCTCGCTTGCGAAGCGTCCAAGCAGGGCGGACGTGATAGATATTTGCCGATTTTCGATCACAACAGCATCGATGTCGGACAACGAAAGAAATAGAGCTTTCCGACCATCTTTTTCGACAACCACGTTGTTGTATACCAGGCTGATTTTGCTTGGCTCGGAAAAAAAGAGGATGCGCCAGCCCATTTGCTACTTCTTTTTGACTTTTGTTTCTTGCAGTTTTTCGGATTTAACACGATTATAAAAACCGAGCGCGTTGACGGTGTATTTATGGATTACTGGGGAAATTAATACGGGTTGCCATTTTCTGCCATCCGGGTAATACGCCGTGGCCTGATAAGAACTGCGGGCCATCGAGCTTAACCAAACCACCTGTTCATTACCGTCTTTACCAACAATACCGATCAAATTATTTTCGGAAGTGGTGAGCGAAAAGAGAAATTCCGCGCGCTCATGATCAATGACCCCATCTTTATTGGCCGCTTTTTGGCTGAATGGCTTGGCCATATCTGCCGGGGATAGAATCTGGAAAGCATTTTTATCATCAACACGGTAAACATCGATTCTCGCGATGTCCGGTGTTTTACATACACCGATACCTTTTCTTACGCGGACAAAACCATTAGTATCTTTCAATCCTTTTGGGCTTAACACGGTCGCATCATGCGCCTGGCCCGTTGTTGGACGATGTGGTGCATGTGAAATCAGCAAACGCCGACGGATAACGCCGTTTTTATCCGCTTCCGTCCGATCATGCTTAAGCAGCTCGGCGACATCTTTACGGAAAGATGGATACGGCAGATCAAACGATTTTTTCTCTTTTTCCCACTGCGTCTCTTTCCACTTGAAGTGCTGCGATAGCGACTGGATCATCCCCTGTGTGCTAAATGCGACGAGAACAGCATTTAGCACACCCATACGATCGTCGTATTCATGCTGCGCTTCATATCCGATCCATTGACGGCGAAGTTCTGCGGTGAGCCATGCGTTACGGGTGTAGACCTGAATCTTTCCACCGAGGGGGGATTTTGGCATATCAAGGTACTCCTCGAAGAGTTCCTTTATTACCTTCGCAGCATAGGCACGGGAATTTTCAAGGCGTTTTGACGCCGCATCGCCCGCACTTTGCCCATTGAAGTTTTCTTTGAGTAGGCGGTTGACTTTCCCGCGGCCAAGCTTTGCATAGAACGCAGGAGAAGAGAGCAGGGACTTAAACGACTCCCATTTATCCCCATTGTCACCAAACCATTCAAAAGGCGTTTTATCGGCCTTCTCATGCTTCTCTTTGGTGAAGGTGAGGACCATATTCCCGAAGCTCTCATCGAAGCTTCGTGAGCGCGGCAGGATATAGTCGATCGCCGCATAGCCGTCCTCGTACAGGCGCTCGATCGAAATGCGCTCCCCAGTATAGAGGCAGATTTCGTTCTGCTGGCTCCAGAGCATCATCTTCTCGACGTTCTTGCGTGTCGGCTGGATCGAGTCACCAAAAAGCTCTTTGATCTTCGCGGCGGCGATTTTCTTCTGGGCTTCACGCTCGCGTTGTGCCGAATCGATAATCCTCTGTTCGGCCTTGGTATTCATGTCACGCCCAAGCTCGATATGAACTTTGTGAAACTGTCCGTGATAGCGGATGATCTCGTTGACGAGGGTGCGGAGCTTAGAGACGACACGCAGCACGATCGGGTTGTTGACTTCGATGTGGGTTTTCTCCAGCGCAGGAAGGAAGCGGTCTTTTGAGAACGTAGGCATCCCCAGCTCCAGCGCCGCCTGATCGTAGCGTTTCCCTTCGCGCATCTGTGGGAGAATGACATCAAGGGCTTTGTGCGAGATATTGATGGTCTCTTTGAACACCTTTGGGTCGGCCGCATTGATCAGAATCTCGACGATTTCATCGCCCAATCCGAGCTTCCCGAGACGATCTCTCATGCGGTTTTCGCCGCGCTCCACGGTCAGAATAAACGCGACGCGGTTGTAAACCTTCTCCACCTCTCCGAAATAACTTCCAAGGGCGTTTTTGAGAAGATGATAGGCTCTCATCTCGACAAGAGGTTTTTTCTCGTATTTGTAGTCGAGAACGATCTCTTCTTGCGGCTCATCGGCGGATTCGTCAAAAAGGCCGACTTTTGCCTTGGCCACTTTCTTGGAGGCTTTTTTGGTTTTGGTGTCGTACTTGACCCCCTTGAAGGTCCATTCATCACCAAGGCCGAGAAGTTTGCGGATATCGGCATGCGAAATCGAGGGCTTCTCTTTGGCCATCCCCATCAGCTCATCGAGGCCGATAAAAGAGGTGAGCTTCTTTTCGTTCCCGATTCCGGGCATTTCGATGACACAGTTGATGAAGCGGGTGAGGGCGACGAACTCCTCGGCATCGAGCGAGGCTTTGACAGCGCGGGTCTCGTCTGGGAAAAAGGTGCATTTGCCGAGGAGCCGCTCGGTACTCTGCGGATCGGGCACGAAGAACGCGATCTCTTCGAATGCACTCTTCAGCTCGTTTGTCGCAATGGTTGAACCAAGCGCCTGCTGGGCGGCAAAGATGGTCTCTACTTCGCGGCGAAGCAGTGAGCGGTGGATAGAGCGGTCGTAGACCGATTCGAGGACCCCTTTTTTCTCGTTGAGCTGTGGACGGTTGCGTTTTCGCTCCAGTGCCGAGAGGTATTCGCCAATCGTGCGCGATCCGGCCTCCTCCATTGCCAGCGCAAGAGCGCGGCCGCCTTCTTTGAGCTTTCCACTTTCGCCGTCATTGGCATCCATCTCTTCGGCCCTGGTGAACTGATACCCGCGCTTGCCGCCGATGTGATAGAGCACGCGGGCAAGCTCTTCGCCGGTCAATACGGCATCGAGAGCCTTGGCGCGAAGATCCCAGGGTGAGACGATAAAGCGGTTGCGGAACAGCTTGTCGGTGTCGCGGGTATCAATAAGACCCTTCTCGGTAAAAAGCTTGAGCAGGGCGGCTTTGCGACGGCGACGCTTCTTGATGGTGCGACGCGCAATGCGGGCATCACGCCGTGGTTTGTTTGGCGATTCGCCCGTTTTGGGAATTTCTCCGGCGTTAAAGTCGAATCCACCGCAATCGACGAGAATGTTTTCTGTGTTGTCATTTGGGTTGTAATCGATCAGCGCCCAACCGATCCGTTTTTTGGTGATGTCTAGTCCTAAAATGCGTTCTGATACCATGCTGTTATCCTCTTGAAAGTTGTGTTTATTTTAGCGTAAAAGTTGCATACATGCAACCATTTAGGGCGAATTTACAAGTGAATTTTGCAGTTTTTCCGGCAGGCAATAAAGGACGAGAAGCTGATGTATTTGTGCCACTTTTAAGCCCGATCTGTCGCCTACGATTGAACGGATAAGAGCGTTGGTTTTTTCTGTGAATTCGGAGTATGGAGCCCCGAACTCTTTGTGCGAGACCATCTCGACATAAAAAGAGTCGAGGTGGTAGGATCTGGAATTGATTTTAATGGAGGTGCGGGTTGTTGTTAGCTTCACTGCTTGCCTTCTTTTTCGATCTTTTTAATTGCCATTAGAAGTTTATGTTCTGGTGTCATAAGATATTTTTTAAATACCATAAATTTACCAACACCAAGACGCATTGTTTCGCTATGATCATCAAGTTCGTATTTGCCATAAATATTCAAAAACTTTTTAAGCGCAGTGAGGTCGTTGGATCTGCCAAGAAAAATCCAGTCAGGGTTGATTACATTGCTATCCCCAAAATAGCCATTAATGTCCGCAAGACTTTGCAAGGCGACTGTATATTTATTGTATTCATTTTTTGAAAGATACTCAAGCATTTCCATTGTGAAAATATTTTCATCTACAAAGACGTGGTATCCGGCATAAACCGCCTTCTGAAGTGCATCGATGGCTTCTTCAACGATATTAACCTCCTTCTCTATCTTAATCAAAGCAGACATACCATCGGCTTTAAACTCTCCTATTGGCAAAAATATATCTTGGAAGTTGATCCCTTCTTCATTGCCACACCGAATCAGCACTCGCCCATCACTGTGTTCAGTAATGTGCCAGCTTGTCAAGAAATAAACGAAAGGCTTTTTTTCTTCGAGCAACTCCATTGCCCATCTAGCCATTGCGGTGGTTTTTCCAGTCCGTGCGGTCGAAATAAAGAGGGTGGATTCACCTGGACGATATTTAATTCTTCGAGCATCGGCAAGGGCGGGTTTGCTTCCAATTTTTTCACCCTTATAAAGACCAAAGAACTTTTTTTTGTAGATTGGTAATTTTGCACACGCATATTGAACTGTTTTCGTTTTCATCTAAACCTCTTTTTTCTTTGTTTGTCCTCAAAGTAATTCAGCCAATTGCTCCAAGTCAAGTGCTGTAAACTCGGTGTATTGTACTGCATCATGAAACTGCTCGACCGCATTTTCAAATCGTTGCTCAAAGCCTTCCCCGAGAGACTCGAAGAGCAACTCATCCCCGTAAACATCTTCGTTTATTTGGCTACCGTAGATTGCTAAAACAGCAAGAAGGATGTGGGGATTAAGTCCGATTCCAAACGCACCAAGGAAAAGTGCTTGCGCCGGCACCAGTGATGCCGGGAAGCCGGTAGATCGAGCGGAAGCCTTCATGCAAGCTTCATTTATATCGTTGACAGCATCGATATAGTTGTTTAACACCTCTGATCCATATTTCTTTGAAAGAAATGGTGTAAAAATTTCCATATTGACGGCATTCATTTGGACTATTGCATTGGACAGGCGGTGTAGTTTTTGGAATGAAGCCGCAGCGATCTTGTCTTTGTTGAGCAAGATCATCTCACGAAGGTTTTCTTTGGCATCAGATGGAGCTTGCTGCTCTTTGCTTGCATTATCGTTCTTTTCGGCCAACCCGCTTCTCTTGAGTTTAAGTATGTTGGCTATATGCCCGCTTTTTCTTGCACAATACATAAAATCCTGATAATTCAGCTTGCAGTCTTTGTGCCGTTCAACAAATTCATTAAATGTCAATAGGCCCCCGCGTGCCCCATATTTCTTCGCGATCTCGGCAATTTCTTCTTCGTGCTCAAGGAAATAGTCTCTTTTTGTATTATTTTTCATGTGTATCCTTTCTTTTTTTTCTCTCCAACCACCACCATAAAGGCGCTCCTCGCCTCTTCAAGCGAGTGGTATTCAGTCTTCTTTTGTCCGGTGGCCGACTTGTTCCGTGTCGCACCGTATTCGCGCTCTACGACATATTCGCCGAAGAGGGTGGCGAAGAGTTCAACCCGATAGTATCGGGTATGGCCCTGATCTGTAATCCGATGAAGTGTGATCCGTTGCATTGCAAGCTCCTTTTTTGGAGAAGTTTTTGGTAGCTCTCTTCCTATTCAAAAAACTTGCGTTGGTAGCTCTTTATGCCGTGCCTTTTGGCAAATTGTTTATTTCGCGTTCGATGTTGTAGCACTCGTACAGAGGCTCGATATTTTCATAAAGCACACCCTCTTCGGCCGTCTCGGCAATCCGACGAACATGCAGAGGATCGGAACAGTGATCGCGATATTGCGAAATTACCGTCGTGAGGCTGTATTCGTCGCTCTCTCCCTCGCATTGGGTTATGTCATAATCATTCAGATATGAGACGATAAATTTGTTCTCATTGAAGTATCGGTCGAGGATGTTATCTTGGATGTCGCGAAGAAAGAGCAGATCGCGTTCAATATACTGCTCCAACTCGTCCGCATTGGTGTAATACCCAAATGACTTTCTGATGACTTCCTCAGTAATGCGCTTGGGCTTGACTGAAAAAACTACCGAGATCATTACATCTCTTCCAGTTTATTTTTGAACTCGCCATCAAAAAGAGCATCGATCCCTTTTCCAACGATATAAGACATTACATCATTGGCGGAAGCATTTGACCCGACTTCATCGCGAAAAGCGGGGATCATCATCTCAATACGCTTTAATGATTTGGCTTCGAAGTCAATACGCTTATTTACAACGCCATTTTCACTTTTTCTGCTATTGCGTTCAACTTTGCCTTGCGAGTCGCCGCAATCAGCAGTTTCATCAGTTCCGTTTTGAATTTCAGGAATATCGTCGATATTTGGCATTTAAAACCCCTTTATCAATATATGTATTATTATATCGTATATAAATTGACTGTCAACACAATAAACGCCATTGACAATACATAACAAACAATATAGAATATCATACTATTCATAACGGTTATTCCATAATAGCGCTTTTTGTTTTTTGAACAATGACAAACGTTGTGGGATATACTATACATACTATACAGTATGAATATGAAAACCAAAGAAAAAGGGGAAAATAGGCGATGAAGCTCGAAACAGACGATCTTATAGCCGATCTAAACCGATGGCATAAAGCTTATATTAGACATATAAAGGCGCTTTCATACTCTAATAACACACTAGAGCTATACAACAGAGCTATATTACAGTTTATTGAGTATATGCACGAATATCAAGAAGATATTATGATTGTAGGCATAAGGGCGCATCACTTCACTGGATTTCTCGGATGGATGGAAGAACAAGCTGAAAAGCAAGGAAAGAGTGCATTAAACGGTAATATTTTGTCAAAATCGACAAAAGAGACATATTTAAAGGCGGTAAAGGCTTTTTTTACCTTTATCAGCGACAACAACGATGAGCTTGTCACCTTTGAGCGTTTTTTCAAAAACATCCGAATCGCAAACGATACAAAACCGGAAGGGAAGATAGATTACCTCACCACGCAAGAAGTGTCGTCGTTGATCTCGGTTCTCGAACGCCAAAAAAGCAAATCCGGCGATTACGGATCGTACCGCGACTCTCTCCTTATCAGGCTGATGCTTTTCGCCGGTCTCAGGATATCCGAAGCCCTCGGAGTGAAACTGTCCGATATCTCCAGATCGAGCGACGACACTTTTGCAATCAAAGTGTTTGCGAAGGGGGGAATATTTCAAGAAGCACATATCGATTCAAGAAAGATCGAGGATGAGCTGGAATATTTTAAAAAGGTGGCCGCCCTGGCACCGGACGAATACATTATGCAGACACGCTCCGGCAAACGCATGACGCGACAGGGAGCCTATCAGGTTGCATCGACTCTCTATCGTCACGCGGGGGTGCGGCACGATGGATTACACATTCTTCGACACACGTTTGCTATGTGGATGACGTCGCGAGGTGTGGATCTGGTTGACATCAAAGATGCGCTTCGGCATTCGAGTATTACAACCACGACGGTGTATGCCAAGGCGACAAAGGAATCGGTAATTAAAGCAGTTCTTGATCCGGCAAAGGAAGAGAAATGGGCGTAACGAGGAAATAGGGGAGGGGCACCTTACGGTGCCAGGTTTGTGTCAACATTGTTGATGACGTTTTGAAGATCGCCGACGACGTTGTTTTGGATATTTGGCACAACTTCATACTCAATCCATTCATTGAAATCCACTTTTGAGAAATCGATCTTCTGAAATTCTTCCGGGGTAAACCCGCGGCAATTCGGCGCTTGTGGGGACCCCCATGCTATCCCAAGTTGAGGTCTTCCGCCTTCTTGAATGATCCGTGCGAGCGGAGAGGAAAAGCAACAAAACGTTTTTTTCTTCTGCACGCATCCGATCAGCGGCCATTTTTCTGCGCAGTAGTCTCCAACGTAATGGCAGTTCCCATCAAGCTCACCATATTCCCGCAACTTTCCAAGCGTTTTTTCGGATTCGCGACACTGGCCAAGACCAAACCATGTGGTTCCCTTTTGGCAGCAGTCGGTATAGCCTGTCTGAATTCCTGATGTTCTGCATCTGTGGTCCTGACCATTAAAAATGTAGATAGTCCCAAGACAGTTTCCAGATGAGTCAACTTGTCCGTCGTTTTGCTTATCGGTCTGCCCCTCGGTCGTGTCGGTGTTTTCTACACCCCCTGATATGTTGACGCACTGAAAATTTCCAAGCGGACAATTCGGCCCGACGGTCTTTTTGCATTCGCCAAATGCGGTTTCCGCCCCGGTTGTTGCGGTGTATCCGGTCGGACACGCAAGAGTATTTACGGTACACGTTGTGCCGGAGAGAGTGCCGCCGGAAGGGCAGGAGTAGGTTGTTGTGTTTTTGACGCAACGAATCCCAACAAAAGAACCGCAACCAGATCCGCCGTTATTATCACTATAGGGCATGTATCTTGCCCCGCTCCAAATATAATTAACCCATCCATAGTTGTAATAGACCTTATTGGAAGTCCATCCTCCCGAGGGACATGAGGGAGTAGGGCCGCCCCCGGCAGTAGTTTCGCCCAATGTTGGAAGCCGCATGCCCTTCGAGGCGCAATAGCCTGCCGCCGAATGGGGGTAGCAATTATCCCCGCCTCCTTCGGCATAGGCGGTAATTCCCCCTTCGCATCCATCCCACGTCAATCCACTTGAAGCTGTCGCCGGATAAGTATAAGACGACCCCGTTTTTGAGGTGTAGTCGGTAGAATACGCACATTGCGCCAACTGCCCGCTGTCATTAGAACACCAATACCCAGTCGAAGTTGAGGTGGTCGGCTTTGGCGTTCCGGCGACACATGCAAGCTCGCCATTCCATTCTGCAATCGCTTTGAATTTTGCCTTGTAATCTCCCCCGTAGCTCGCGTGGTAACCGTCGTCGCTCCATTTCCCATCCGTTCCAATTCGAGCCCAATGCTCACCGTTGATTGGAACAACGCCGATATCGGCACTATCATTTTTGTTGTCGGGTTGCCCCGCCGCCCAGTTTGAAAACGTAATCGCAAGGCCGTCTTTGTCTTTGAATCGGCTCGGATCGACGCTGTTGTAGCTGTTTGATTTGAGCGGATCATAAATGCCGATCCAAGCATTCACTCCATAGTATCCGACAATCCCCTTGATGAGATCGTTTTCGTTCGAATCGTTCGGCACGGAGAGGTTCGAGAATGACGTCCAGAAATTCGTTGTTTTGCTGATGCCGTAGGACTTTGAACCGTCACTCACGAATCCGTCGTAATTGGCGGTATCACAAGCCCCCGCATTTGTCGGATTCGGGTCCATTTCCTCACAGGTCTTTCCGCAGACGGAGTTACACATGGCTTGCACCGAATAGGTCAAGCCGTTGTTACTGCAATGAAAAGGTGCGGACAGAGCCGACGTCGATATGGCCAACCCCAAAATGGCTATTTTCAGATCAGTTTTGAGCATAGCGTCGAGTCTCCTTTTTAAACATATCCATCACCTTACGCGAATATCTGCCGGTCCGGTCGCCGTTGTAGCAATCGAGGGCTTTATAGGTGTATCCGTGCTTATTCACACACCCCGCCAGCACCCATGCACCAACATTGATGTTCGTTTCAGGGTGCCAAAGGTTTTGCTGGGTTATCCCGAATTTGGCGAGAGTAGGGAGGTGGACCGTGTTGATCTGCATGATCCCGATATCAGTAGTGCCGTTACGGTTTTTGTTGATCGCCATAGGATTCCCTCCGCTCTCAACTTTGGATATGGAATAAAGAAGCCACGGGTCGATCCCATATCGCTCTCCGGCTTCTACAAACGGGTTCGCCTGTAAAACGAGCGGGGTCATAGTGATTAATATGAAGGTGGTTAATTTTGAGAACATATAAGATCCTTTGCGGCCTCGCTGACGGCACCGACCGTTGTGACCGCCTGCTGAAACCCTGTCCAGCTTCCGGTACATGAGCAATCCTCCACCTTCGTTTCAGACAAGGAGGCATCCACGGGGCAAGTCATCGTGCTGCCGGATTTGGTGCAGGTTTTGATGATCGTTTCGGTAACAGTTGTCCCGCCCGGCGTTTGGCTCCGATTGGTGCCGTCGCCGAACTGGTCCGCACTTTGTTTCGGCCGCTTTACGGTGCATACCGGATTTGGGCAGTCGTCGCCTCCGGGGAGGTTGCTGATCGTTTTAACTGAGCCATCCAAATCGGTATAGGTCATTGATGTCGCAGACTGATCGGTTTTTGAAGCGGTACCGGCGGCACGGGTCATGGCAGATGCGTTGATGTTAATGTCTTTGGCGGTGCATTCGTAGGTTCTTTTAATGTAAAACCATGATTTGTCCCCACTTCCAAGAACAACACTTCCACTTGTGTTTGCTGCCGTAATGTTGCTGCCGTCGGCACAGAGGGTTGTTGGGACAATAGATGAGTCATGAGAGTAACATCGCTTTTGCGGGATGGTTGTTTGTTTGGCGCCATCTCTGATGGTGTATATACAGTTGCTCCCACCTTGGTCACATATTTGTTCGTCAACGACTCGACATGTACTGTCTGCCTCCTGCGTCGCACAGCCATTTGACTCGGTGAGTTTGAATTCCTCTTTTTCAGCGCTAACATCAATCGACACGGCCAGCGTGGGTGTTTGGGCTCCGCTCGCTGGACATAAATTCTGGAACCATTTTGCAATGGAGACCCCATTGTTTCCAAGGTAGTTCGCTGTTCCGGTTGCACCAACATTGCACCCGCCTCCATCTGTGACCGTCATATTTACACGATAAGATGTGTTGAGAACGGTCCCGCCGCCAAAACCAAGCGTTGTGCTGAGATTTTTGGTAATGAAATTTTGCCATCCAGCCCCTCCGCAGTTATGCCCCATCGTGTTTGGGTTTCCATTTGGCAGCAGATAGCTTCCGGGAGCAGCTCCAGCCATATCGTATGTAAATACACTTGTGTCTTTATTATAGACCAGCTTGAGCCAAAGTTCATGGTCAGTACAGATGCTTTGGGTGGTTGATAAAGTGGTTGATTTGGTTGTAAGCTGTGCGATTGGGGTTTTTGTAACGACACAGGATGTTTTTGACGGCATCGTGATCGTGTCCCCAGCATTATTGTAGGCTACCTCATTCTGATGGCTAATCATCGAATAATAGCTGGTTGGGTCGCTTCCTTGCTCAATGGCGACATCGCCGATCGATGTGCTTGGTGGAAACTGTCCCTCGTAATAGATCGTTGGGTTCTTTTCCCCGTACTTATCCCAGTTAGACGACCCAAGACCCGTACAATTCGTTTTATCCTGCCCGTATAGGAAATAGGTCATTTCCGCGAAACTCCATTCGCTTTTTGACTGTAAAAACAAAGGGTTGCTTTTCATGATCGCGGCAGAGATCCCGCCGCCGATGTTTTCGTAGATTTGAGGAGCGAGAGAGGAAACCCCGCAGGATGCGTTTGAGCAATAGCAAGCTCCGAGTTCAGTCGATTGGGCGGTAACACCGCGCAGTTTGACTTGCTTGTTGCTGGTAGCGTCCCAAACGTATGGCTTGCAATCCGTCCAGCTACCCGCTGGGTTACACATCAGCACCCCATTGGTGCAAACTCCTGAAACCGTCCTGCCGATCGAATTCGTGTCGTATGTATAATCATACGTCCCGTCGAGATTCGTGTCTTGTTTGATGATAAGGCGGTAATCGTTTCCGCCTGCGGGGATGAAAGTGATCCCGACGCTTTTGGAGCTTGCAGGACATTGAATCTGCGCGTCAAAACTTTTTGTCCCGTCAACGGTCGTCATTTGCGTTTTGCTCATAAGCGGCTGTGCAAGGCGATTGTTTACACCGTCCTTACTGCCAAAGATTCCGAGAGCCGTGTTCCCAATATTTGACCCCCTTGAAGCGGCAGCGGGATCGGCCGCAATCAAGACGGTGCAGGCCATTAAAGAAAGGGTGATGGTACGCATTGAATTCCTTATGGGGAAATTGCTGATTTTTTTACAAAATTCACGGATATAATCTATTTGACAATATGTATAACGTCCACAAAAAAACAATAATATAAATATGTAAATAATATTGACATTATGTATATTATTCGGTATAATTTATACAAGATTTAGGAGGTGCTACATGAAGAATGTCCTCATTGATACATCGATTGTCCTCGACGGAGTTGAAAACGTCACGATGCTCGATAAGCAGAATAATGTGTTCGTATCTGATGTCGTTCTGCGCGAATTAGACGGCAACAAAGGTGCTGAAGGATCAAAAGGCTACAACGCCCGTGAGTTCTTCCGTCAGTTCAATAAAAACGATTTTAAGACGCTCGACACTCTCCCTGAAACTGGGATGCCCGTAATGAAAAATGATACTCTCACGGAGGGTTCAATCGACAGCGGTGCGCACGTTTATACTCTTTCGCGGAAATGGTATCGCGCTAAAGACATCAATGATTCTCGGATTATTGAAATTGCGAAGGATTACGATCTTGGGCTGGTAACGCTCGATCAGGCGCAGAGCGCGAGAGCGAAGTCGGTAGGGGTTGCTGCGAATATTTTGAAAACCAATGAGAGCAAGTTTCTGAAAAGCGACTACATTGTTCTATTCTCAGTTATTAACTTTATTGCCATCGTATTTGCGGTTGGTCTTTATGAAGTGCTCCAAACTTTTTCAGAAACCATGCAATATCTTGGTATTTTGGTGGGCATGACACCTTTCTTTTTTGTTGCAAAAAAAATTCTTCGGGGGAAAGATAAACCATTGTTGAGATCGCTTTCATCTTTCGTGATGTTTGTTTCGCTTCTAGTTATGTCCGTAGGGGCGATTAAGAATTCTCCTATTTTAGGGGTAGTTGGGTTTATTGTTTATTTGGCTTCTCTTTTTATTGTAGGAAAAGTAGAGATTAGCATCAACTCGATGAAAGCCAGATATGATGCCCATGAGACAAACGACAAAGAAAGTGATTTTTCTTTGTCATCTGGCACTGGCGCTGGTGGCTTCAGTGATTATCACATCAGAAGCACGGAGCTTTCCTTTGACAGCCCTTATTCCACTCATGCTTAATTTGGCAAAACCTTTTTATCTTGCGGGTGGGTTCGCTATGGTGCTGCCAGTCCCCTTATTGTTTTTGTTGTTTCCCAATACATCTACAATTGCCGATGTGCCTCCAGTCGTATCAAAGGTTGGATACTTAAATGCCTGATTGGTAACACTGCCCGTATAAACAGTATCGGCAGCCTTGTTCAATTGTGAAATATACTCCTTGAGCATTTCGGGACTGCTGGCCTTTAGTTCGTTTATCTGTCTTAGTAGTTCGGCCGCCTCCTGGCTATTACTCGAAACACTGCCTCCACCAGCGCCTTGAATGTTGCCTGAAAATTGAGAGAGCATACCCTTGAGCTCCGGAAGAGACATTCCGCTGTTCTTTAGTTTTTCGGCGGTTTCATAGATTGCAGTCGCCTCTGGCATGGTGCTGACGCCTTGTGCGTGTCCACCTGCTTTTACAACTGCTGCCTTTGTTGATTGATCCAGCACGGGTTCGGGGGTTGCCAGCCCGGCCTTAGACCGTATGTATTCTTCACTTCTCTTGATTGCTTCAGGATCGTTTGCCGTCCATGCCTGCATAAGTCCTTCAACACCATTTCCATATTGTGTGGATTTATATCCGGCGCCTTCTTCTTTAAAAAACCCACTCATAATTTCAAGAAATTTGGACTCACTGGAAAGCTTGGTGTTGTTAGCCATTTTCTGAGAATATGCCGCGCTCAGTTCGGCAGTATAACTCTCTTTTTCTTCCTCGGTAAGTCCTGTTTTGTAGCTCATTCCAATATTTTTCTTGGCGGAAGCCCCCACCTCGTCAGTCCGAGTTTGTTTATCCGTATGTGCTGTTTTTGTACTAAATGTATCCGAATTAGCAACGGATGTTGTCACGTCATGCTTAAACGATTGTGAGTAATCCCGAGATATTGTCGTCCCATCCTTGGTGGTGACTGTAACCCCATGCTCATCCACCCAAGCATTTTCAAGGCTTGTGCTTGCCTCAGCTCCAGCTTTCGCGCCAAACAAAGCAGAAGCCAATTTGCCAAGCAATGCCTTATCACTTTCAACCGCTGCTGATACCTTTGTCCCGTTTGCAAAGCGACGGGTTTCCGACTCTTTGGTACTCTCTGCCTTCTCAAATGCCTTATCGTTTTTCTGGCTATATGCCTCTAAGGTACTTGAGGTACCGGAAACAACGTCGCTCCTGGTTGTTGCTTTTATGCGTTCTGAGGCTGTCGAATTTTCACTCGACGCCGCGAATTTTGCACCTGCCACAAGCTCCGCCTGTGTTCCTACAAGCTTTTCTCCAGACTGTTGCGCCGTAATCGCTTTTTGTAGAGCGAGTTTTTCATTCTCTTGCTTAACCTGCTCCTCCGTGCTTGTCGCCTCATTCCCAAGTGACACTGCGCCTTTAATACCACGCAAGTCATATCCAGGCGCATATACAACCTGATTGCCATTATCATTGGACAGTTTGAACTGGAGTTTTCCACCTGCATTGTTGGACGATAGTGTGTTTCCGTTTCCAAGCATTTCCGATGTAGCAAGCATTCCTCCACCCGCGGCGGTTGTTTCACTTGACATTGGCTTTCCGTCGTCAGACCATGAAGCAACCAGTGTTCCGTTAATTAGATGGCCGGATGAATCCATGACGACCTTGCCTCCTTTTGTGTCATATCTTTTCCCGTCATTACCAATTGCCGACATATTTGAAATAATGTAATTTCCCTGTCCATCAGTTTCGTAATTAATGTCGCCAGTATATGTTTTGCCTCCGACGCTCAGAGAACGGGTGCTTGCTTTATTTTTATTGTTTTCATTGTAACCATTGTCAATTCCAAAACTACTGTTCATATTCGTCCCCTGTCCAAAAGACGAATTTGCCGCCCAGTTTTGCTGATTGGTTCTGGCGTTGTTCATGGTGATATTGCCAAGCTTCGCTTCACCCGATCCAACCTCCATAGATGCCCCTTCACCTCTGGCAACACGCGCAGTCATACCACCAGTCATGCCCTGGAACGCCATCCATCCGAACCCACCTACGATCACCCCTGCAATCGTCGGGATCATCCAGTACATCGATGCGGCCATATTGACATACTCGATGTACTTTCCATCAACAACCGGCTTGGAAACGAGATTATAAACGCCGTTTGAATCGGTCACGCCCTGGATGTAGCTTGCCGCCTTATTGAGGATGTAGAAATTGAGGATGACCTCACCGACGTGCCACAAAGAAAGCCAAATCAATGTAGTGAGATAACCGGCAAGAACCTTCCAAAACAATGGGGTCAGCAGCAGCAATGCAACAATCGGCGTAAGCGCAACGATGATGATCGTGAGAATGCTTTTGATAACGGGGAGATATTTACTCCCAAGCGCTCCCGAAATTACCATATTTGCTTGTGCAGTTTGTTCCCCTTTACCTACACCATACGCGACCGCCTCATTTGACATTCCGTTGACAGTCGCCCAGTTCTTGTAGGTTTCACTAAACTGATTGACCATGATCGATTGGAGAAGAAAACTCGATGCCGATTTGGAATACCCCATAAAGTAGTTAGAAGATGTTCCGAGAAGCGAACTGATCTGCGCCCCAGTATATCCCCCTAGCATACTCCCAAGCGACGTCATACCAACCCCGCTTGCATAGGTATTCAGATTGCCGTTTATCAGGTTATAGGCGGATTGGCACGTTTCAAGTTGAGGTTGTCGCGTCGCAGGATCGTAATAATACACAACGCGGGCAGGGTTGGTATCTGCAAACTCAGCCCATAAATCCTCCGAGTTCGCCAGCGCGGTGATGTCATAGTATCCAGAGGAGATGTCGGGCGCCACGCAATCGATGATGAAGTTGTCAACGCTTTGGAAGATATACGGATCGACAATCTTCGCATTGGCCGCGCCGTCCATAATGGCAAAGGGAGACAAAAAACCGCTTTTTGAATACGTCAGATCGCCCGGCACCGCAAACGTCGATTCCATGATTTCGCCGAGCGTCTTTTCCGCTCCGGTAAACCATACAAGTGGTTTTGCGACAGCCCAAGGGACGCTATCGACGACATAATTCTGGTTGGTGTTTACGTCCTTGACGACCGTATCGATTCGCCATACGATGAACAGCGTAGAAATACCCATCGACATGGCAAACATTTTTGGGAGACTGAGCATGTCGCTTTTCATACCGAGCCGTGCGGTGGATATGAGGGCCATTGTGATGGCGATCAGGAGGACGAATTTAAAAAGCCCCTCGAAGTCGCCGTGTGCAAATGTGAATTTTACAGCAGTCAATGTCTTGCTAAGGGAATCGCCGTCCCCCCAAGCATAAATCATCTCTGCGCCGAATGCCTGCGCTGAAAACAACAACAATGCCGGTATGGCGATCCGCTTTAACATACTCTGTCTCCTTTATTTATTTGCACCGAAAAAACCGCTTTGGTTCATCCGGGCGATAAGTTTTTGAAGGGAGGGGCTTTTGGATTTTTGGTAAAGAGTTTTTAGGTGGGTCTCGATATCCCAGTCCCCCTCGCTTTTATAGGTAAGCGGCCGACCGCGCAAGTTCTGCTCCATTCCCTCTGAAAGTTCGATCTTTTGGGTATTTACCCCTTTTGCGTAAACAAACACCGGGGCTGAGGTAATTCCGTATCTGCGAAACAGCAGCGGGTCGATCCAAACCTGTGCTTTCATTCCGTTTTTTTCATTCCCCCCGTCAGTGATCACGTCGTTGATGTAACGCAGTGTCGGACGGATCTTTTCGCAACCACCTATACACCCGCGCATAACCATCACGACATGGTAGCCGAGGCCATAGGCATCAATCGCCTTGGCATACTCGATAAGCGTCTGCTTTGGAATCGATGAGCTGATGAAAATATAAACCCGCTCGTCTTCCCCGAATATCGGATGCTTCTTCGCGTCGGGCTTGCCGGTTTTCTTCTGCTGGTTGAAGACCACCTTCCCATCCTCGTAGCTCATAGAATCTTTCCACTTCTCGATCTCTGGCTTCTTGGCGTCAAACGTGTATCCGACGCTTTGCGCACGTTTTTGCATTTCATCAGAAATCTTGATGGTTCCATTGACGCTTTGCCCGGCTGCACGCTGTTGCAGCTTTGCCGCTTCGGAATTCAAGTCGTATGCGTTGAGATGGCAGGCCAATAAGAAAAGGGCGGTAAACCCGGATGCTTTCATCACGATGCGGCCTCCAGATGAGATGGTTCATCTGATCGATGAATCCGCATATAAGCCGCTATCGCCCTCTCTGCGACGTCTCTTGAATCGATCAACTCCGCCAGTCGTCCAACATCGCCGTTTCTTACTGCGCTCGATATGAGCACACACAAAGATTCCTTTGCATTTCGTGCCATCGCAAATTCCCATTCGCGGGTGATTTTCAAAACGGTTTCTATTTTCATTCTATGTGCTCCTATTAAAATGCGCAGCAATCGCGCTTTCGATATACCATCCACGCCCCGACGTGCTGGTTGGCTGGATTATCAAACCCGGCTTCCCACATAACGCCGGTTCTGCCGATCGGAATACGGTTTGGCCAGACAAACGGGTAAACTGGGAAGATCCCATACTGGCTTTTTTGCATGATCGGCATAGGGTAAAGGCCGCATAGCCCCTGATTCCCAACCCCGCCTTTTAGCATGAGCTGCCGGTGCATTTTTGAAAGCATCCGTGAGGTCATCGCCGCCTGAGCCTGCATTGCGCTGGTCCCCTTGTTGGTCTGTGTCATTGGGAACGTACCGTTCCAAGAACCAAGGCACCACCAAAGCGGATCGGTTGGGAACCCGACTGCGGAGGTTACCGCATCCACCATGCACGCCATTTCGGCGATCGGATTTGCCACCAAGAACGCTTCTGGCCCGATGATGGCAGCCCAAATATCGTTTTGCCAAAGCGGGTCAAGTTCTGTGATATAGAGATAGTCGAGGTTTCCGCTGTCCTGAAGACACACAAAATCAAGAAACAACCCGAGCAGTTTGAAAATCGGGTATTTGATTAACTGGATCTGGTATGTGTAGGTCTGCTTCGTGTTATCACTGTTATTCTGCCCAAAACTGGCGGCCCCGAGCCCAACCGATACAGGAAGGCTTGTCCCTAGTGTAGGTGTGCAGTACGGAATGGCCGTTGGTTCAGAGATCAAGATTGGCTCCCATAATGAAAGCGTTATGCCCACCCTTGGGAAAGGGTCCATACAAGTGCATATCGGATTTCTTGAACCATTGAGCGAGCTGTCTTCGTTTGCCGTTGGGTTGATATCCACTCCGGCAATCCGGATCGGGAACACATTATGAACGGTGGCAACGGTCGATAGTGCGATTTGCATCGCCGAGGAAGTCCCGCGTGTAGCAACCTTGCACGCTGCTGATGAAGCAGGATTCGCCGAAGCTGCACTTCCAATGACGGCCGCGGTCAAAACAGCCTTAATTACCAGTTTTGTAAACTTCAACCTTGATCCTTTTGGCTTTCATGTCAACAGAAACAACGCTTACGGTGTATTTCAAATCGAATCGGTCTTTCATCTCGTCGGTCACAAGATAGAGTTTTCGATCAATATTCTTTGGAAAATCCTCAACCTCGCACCCCGAGCTTGCATACATCACATCCGGTCGTCCAGATGACAGGCGCTTCACAAGCTCAACCTCTTTTTTATCACAGGCATTGAAAGCAATGATAGGCGGAGGCGCAATCCGGATGTAATCGAGCGGGTTAAAGCGGTATCCTTTTGGATATAGAACGCCTATCTTGTTCCCATTGCGGTCCACTCTCGGGATGTCCTCCAGAAGAGTATAGGTGGGATCGACGTAGTAGGAGAAGGTCTTCTGCGCACGCGCAAGCGGCTCACCCTTGAGCTTTTTGATCTCATCGATCTCCCGCTTTGATTGTCGTTCGATCTCCTTTACGGCACGGTTTTGTCGGTTCTGGACCTCGCTTAGAACATCCGGTTCGGCAATTCTATACGTCCCCCCAAGCAAAATGATCGGGAGCAATGTAACGGCGAATGCTTTTACCATAGCGGGCGTGCCCCACGTTCGATCTGATCCGCGCGGACAAAACCGTAGTATCGGCTGTCATAGCTGCGTTCATGTGTTCCGACCATAAAAAAGCTTCCTTCTGGGATGATTCCGTTGAACACAAAGTGTTCGACCGGCTTGCCGTTCTTATCGGTAGGTTTTGCACTCCCAAGATATTTACTCTCGCAGAAGTATTCCCCCGTGATTGAGGACTGCAACTCCTGCCCGCCGCGGCACCCTATTTCCTTGAAGAGATACTTTACGTCGCGCGTGTATTCGTTTTTAACCGTAGGGGCAAACACGCCGTATTGATCCTTTGCCGGATCGAACGGCTTATGTGTCAGCCATACCGAATGTTCAAGCGAGTGATCCATAGTAAGCTCTATTCGCGTCGGTAATGCCTCGTAAACGGTCGGAAACAAGGCAACCCATGCCAGACCAGCCCAAAGCAGTTTACTTCGAAATACCGGCTTTAACGACTGGCGTGATATCTTCATGCCCATCCCCCACAACACATTGTTTGACAAGCACTACCCCATCCTGCTCTGAAATGATGGTGTTGACCTTTTCGGCAATAGCATTGTGTTTCTCAACAAAAGCCTCTTTTGTCATATTCCCATCGAGTACGCTCTTGATGTCGTTTTTGCGTTCATCTTCAAGCACGCTCACGAGGTCCACAGTTTTGATCTGCGGCGCAATATATTTCTTGGTCAGAAACATCGTCGCCGCATTGGATAGCAACACCAGCATCACTACCGCACCCCATTCTTTCTTATTCATCGATTAAAACCTCCGTCGCTGAATTTAATCGGAGGCTTCGCAAGCCCCCTGGTAAAATCAGGCGCGTTTTTCCCCGGTCAAAACGACGAGAAAATCCTTGCCGTCCTTCGATGGGCTGACCTCGACGCTGACCGCCTCAAAACCTTCGGGGAGCGCTTTTTTCGCATCCACGATCATCCCCTCACAAAGCGCCTCGACGCCGTTCAGCTCGTTATCGACGATATCGATTGCCGCCTTCACAAACCCGATATTGCGGGCTTCGAGGACAACACATTTTGTGTCGGAAATTGGAACTACCTTTGCCATATACATCTCCGTAATGATTTCGATGGGTTATCAAACGATAACTCCACGACACGCAGGGCGCAATGTGTGGGGAGGCGGCCTACACCGCACCCTGCTTGCCGTAGAGTTTCATTGATTCATCTGACAATATGTATAACGCCCTCACCATGATTTTTTGGTGAGAGAGTGAATTTTTAGGATTTATTACCCTGAATCTTTTCAACAGCCTCAAGATATGTAAGACCATCTCTTTTGACAAGCTGCTCGATTCGATCGCGCAGTTCAGAGTCGGTAAATAGAAGGACTTTGTGGAAATCGTCAAGAAGAATCCGTGCCTTGGCGATTACGTTCTCGCTGATCAGCATTGTCTCCCCATACTCCCCTTTTGCGGGGCTGATGCTGTCCATCATTGCTTCCTCGTACTGGGAAAGGTTGAAGAAGTTGGAGTTTTTGATCGCCTGCCGCGACGTTGCCGTTTGCATCATCATGAATTTCCAAAACGAGTTCTGGACGATAACACGACCGGCGCGGGAAATTGTATCCCCTCCGTAAAAGTCCTCAAACCCCTGAGTACCAAGGATCATTGCAGCACCGTGTTTTCGGAATCGCCGATACGCCTGCTCGATAAACAGGTCGATGTGCGGGGATTTTCCAAGGAATTTGTGCGCCTCATCGATGACAACGATATGCTTCTGTCCTGGGTGTGCCTTTTCGGCCAGATAAATCTCTTTTGAGATGTGGAACGTCAAAAGCATCAATGCCGGGTCGCGCAGATCCGGAATGTTCTCAAGGGTATCATTCTCCATACATACGATCCGAGAATGGAAATTGACCGTACTCTTGCCATTGAAAAACGCCCCATACTGCCCTGTCGAGCGATACGGCGTCATTGTCTGAATGAAGTCGAGCATCCTTGGATCCTCTCCGCCCGGACCGCTAGACAGAAATTCAAGAACCGTATCGATGCAACTCTCTGTCCCATATTTGTCGTAGCTGCCTTTAATAGCATTCTCAAGGAAAGATTTCATCAGCTTCTCAAGCTGCTCTGAAAGCGTTTTTTCCCGTGGAAGCCCCATTAAAAGGAAGAAGTCAATGAGGAATTCGAGATATTCGGCAAGAACCTCTTTGTCCTCAATGTGTGAGAACGGATTGAGGCAGAGCGGATCTTCCTTTTTGAGCTCGATAAACTGCCCTCCAAAGGAATAGGTCCATTTTTCATAGGAACGTCCGATGTCGATAATCCAAATCTGGTCATTGCAGTGGTAGTATGATTCTACCAGCCATTCCAAGAAGACCGATTTCCCTGAGCCAGTCATACCGATGACGAAACTGTTGTAACCGCCTGTCGGGTTTGCGAAGAGATCAAATCCCATCAACTGGCCGCGAGGAGAAATGAACGGAACTTTAAAACCATTCCCTTTCCAGTCCGAACTCACCGGAGCCATATCGGCGACGTTTTCCCCAAACACCGCGCGCCCGCGCTCTTTTCCGAGAAAATCCTGCAATTCCATGTCAAAGCCCAAAGGAAGATGGCCGAGAAACGACGGAAAGTGGATGTATTTGTCCTCTTCAAGCTTATACCCCAACCCCTGATAGTATGTCTTGATCTGTCCGGTAGCCTCTTGAAGCCGCTCTTTGTTGGAGCCGAAGATAAACATGTTGAAGGCCACATAATAAAGGTCTTCCCCTTTTTCCAGTTTCTCCATCGCATAGGCCAAATCCTGGTGCTTGTGCTTTAGTCTCGGGAACAGGGCGTATGGCATTTGCTGACTCATGACGATACCGGCGTTTGCCTTGATCCGTGTCTTCTCGAACTCTTTAAGCTTGTTTGCATTCAGAGTGATGATAAACGGGGCCGTAAAGTTGTCATTACGAAAAATGCTTCCGATAAAATCAATAACCCCCGTGATGTTCCACTTGTCCGGGTATTCCTTCGTTGACATCGACTTACCAAGAAGCCCGTCCATCTCAACGAAGTCTTCATCGATCTTGACTACCGTATCGTTTGCTACCATGAAGTTGTCAATCCGGCTTCCGTCCCACCGAGGTATTGAGGAGAAGTCGTGTTTTTGATTCATCATGGTGAACACAAGGCGAATCAGCCGGTCCGGATCACAAACAACTGGGCCGAAGTTTCCGGCGGCCAAAATCCCGATAGCCCGATCCTTGATGGCGCGCATTTTGATAAACAGTTCCTTGTACCGGACCATCTCTTTGTTTTCGCCCGACGACATAATGTTTTCGAACCATGCGCTAAACACCTTGTGCTTTTTTTGCTTTCCGCCGATTTTAAGCGATATGACAAGGCGAACATCCCTGATTGGTGCGCTAAAGTTGCGCGAGATCGCCTCGTACTTCTTGCTGAGAAGGAACTCGCCATAGCTTTTGGTAACGTCGCGCTCAAGCACCCCCTCTTTGGTGCGTCCGGCTTTCCATGAATCTACAAGCGGATCGACGTCGCCCGTCGAATAAAGCGAGATCCCGATATCTGTCTCTTCGGGCAATACGTCGAGCATCGACTTGATTGCTGTATGCGTCTTCTCGCCCACCAATGGGAACGGCTGGCATTCGATGACAAGCCCGACGCCGCCATCCTTGGTGACATAGAGGCCATCCTCTTCGATAAAGTCTTCATAGGGGAGGTATTTAATGACCTTTTCTCTTTCGTAGAGCGGCCGCCAATCATCGACTGTGGCTGCCTTGTCTGTTCTTGGTTTCATTGTTTTCAAAAAAGCTGCCGCCACAGCCGAGATCGTGACCGCGCCGATCCCGTAGGTCAGAATGTCAGGTGTCATTCATCGCCCCCGCGTTGCATATTGGCCATAGGGTTCATCTGCCCGCTCATCATCGTGGTCTGTGGAATTTGATCCTGTGCAGCCGCTTCATTGGTTTTGCGCTGCGGCTCCGACTCCGTGATTGTATTAAGCCCCAATGGAGTCAGGAGCTTTACACTCTCTCCTTCTTTGACTAAATATTCACCAAGAATCCATTGGCCGTTATCAACTTTGGTGAATTTATACCCCGGAGTTGTCAGGGCACCTGTGTCATCGACGTATGGCAGGAGCATGACACGCAAAACGGTATCTGGTACCCGCATCGGCACCGGCGACGTCTTGGCGATCTTTGTCATGAGGTTGTCGCGTTCCTTTTCGTAGCGACTCTTGCCGACAGCCTCGACCTTCTTTATCCCGGTGCAGCCTGCGTCTCCTGCTTTACAGGGGGCGTTTTTAACAGCCACGCCGTTTTCATCGAGATACCCCGCAATGATAGATGACTGCACCGTTTTGTCTGTTTCAAATGTCGCGGTAGAGCATCCGCTTACCGCCATTGCCACAACCCCTGCGGCAGATATTTTCAAGATCGTCTTTTTCATTTTTTGTCCTTCCCGAGTGGTGATAGGTAATATTTTGATACCCAGCCAAGGCCCGTTTTGGCCATGCCGGACTTATGAATCTCAAATACATCCACAATCGCGCCCTGCGGAAGATAAGAAATCGTAGGGCTTTCCATTGAAGGCTCACTGTGAACTTTCAAGCGTGCGGTTGTTTTATGCAATGCGCCATCCGGCGAAGCGACGGCCTCCTTGATTGGTTTGATCACAAACCTTCGATTGTCAACCGCTCCGCCTTTTGAAAGAGCTTCTATTTTTGCCTGCAATGCAGCATGGCTTTTCTCTGCGCGCTCATTCTTTTCTTTCAATGCAGACAACTGCTGTTTCAGATTCTCAATTTCAGAGGCCACCTCTGCTGAATTCTTTTCACTTCCGTCCTTCACAGACTGGATCTCATTTTTTTGCTTTTTTGCGTCAACGATCAGAAGCTCCATCGCCTTGGCGAGTTCTTCCATCGTCACACGTTCTGCGGCGAAGGCGTTGACGCTTAGGCCTAGGAGCAAAGCTACGATGACTTTACTCGCCATAGTTGACCCTTGCCGTCGCTTTATAGACCTCAGAAACAGATCCACACATGCCTTCGCCGGTTCCACGCTTACACAATGGCTCATCGTCGTAAGGAAGAAGGACCTTTGTACTGCATCCAACAAAACCAAACCCGATCATGACTAGGATGATAAACTGCTTCATTTGCGCCCCTCGTTCAACTCAAAAGTTACTTTTTCAAGCAACACCACATCAACCTTGCGACCGGCGCTGATCTCAACCACCGGGAACATCTCATTTGCAAGCTTCATGTAGAAGTCAGCCAGTTTTTTCGAAGCTTCACCAACACCATTAAAGAGGCCCATCTGCATGGTGTCCCCCGGATCTGGTGTTGCAATAGATCCGGTCGGCTGCACTGAATAGGTCATATTGCTCTGGCTGAATCCTTTTGAAACACCTTCCAAAAATCCGGCAGCCAACGTTCTCGCAAGGATCGCCCCCTGTTTTGACACGACACGACCTGGAAGACCAACCTTTCCATCTTCCCCTGCGACATAACCGATCGATTGACCGGCAGCACCCTTTTCAACAGCTCTGCCGTCTTCGGTCATACAGGTCAGCTTTTCAACTCGAACAAAAGCACGTTCGCTTGAAAGATCCCCATAACCGCTACCGACAATATGGCACTCTTTCAGATTTGCCTTGAACTTGTTTGGGAGGCGAGTCATGTTTGTCACCTTGATCAGAACAGGATGCGGCCCGGTTTTGGCCTTGCCCCCGGTCGGAGCATCAATACCGGAGAGCAAAACGCCCCCCATAAAGCTTCCGCTTGGAATTTCGATCTTCTTGGTTTTGGAGGCTGCCTCTTTAGGCTTCGCCTCAACGTCATGCGGGGTAGCTACCGCGATGCTGCCGATCATGTTTTCCATTACAATGGTTTTTGGCGCCTCCCGCTTAATCTCTTCTGATTCCTTCGGTGGCTCTGGCAATCTGTGAACCTCTGTCGGTGGAGGTGGAGGTACTATCATGTTTGCTACGCTGTTCTGCGCCTGCATGGCCATCGGCAAAGGCTGCTGTCCTGCGGGTTGTCCTGGTACCGCAGCCGCGTTGCCATTTTGCATTGCAGCCAATGCTTCCTGGAGCGCTTTAATCTGAGCGCTTTGCTGGGCATCGCTGTTCGCGAACTGCTTTCTGAATGTGCTTGCGTCCGTATCCTTTTTGTTGATGATGTCGATCTTTGGCGTCTCAATCGGCGCTTGTGGCTTGTCTGGCTGAAACACAGAGCCCAGAAGCACAACAACCGCTGCGCCTGCGGCGATAAAAACACCTCCATAGAGAAGCTGTTTTTTCCGTTCTTCCGAAAACTTACTGTGCATCTGCCCCTCCAGCTTCTTCTTGGTTCAAGGTAACGACAAACATCCGCGTGTTCTCTGTCGGTTCAAGAATTGTTTTTACGATAGAAATGGCGAGCGGATTCTTGAGGTACGGGATAAACATCGCTTCATAGAGATTCACACTCTTTTTTGCATCTACGGTGTATTCATGGACTGAATATTTTGCTCCGACATAACTGCGCATCAACACCAACTTGATCTCTTCGAAGTCTTTTACCTCTTTGCCGACGTGCATCGGCTCATACCCGTCAGGTACATCGCCAAGGTAGGCTTTTTTAACCAGATCAAGCATTGTCGAATCGTAAGGGTTGGCCCGCTCGAATTCGCTGGCTTTTTTGGTTTCCGAGTATGGGGCTTTTAGGATAACCGTTTGTGCCGGAATATCCTTTGGCACCAGAACGAGAGAGAAAGTCCGGTCGTTGCATTCGATGAAGATATCTCTCGGGTGCTGCCCGTAATCAAATCTCTCTTCTACCCCATCGCCAGTTGTTCTGCGTGGGAGAATTTTCACATAGGCATCTTTCCCGTTTTTTGCGGGGTCAACCTGAATTTCTTTTTCCTTTGAGAAAACAATATTTGAAATCCCGTTTGGGCAATGTATCCGAGAAAGGTCTTTCAGCGATACCGTTGCGAACGAATAACCGTCGCTTGCCTCGATTACCTGTATTGACTGTCCAGCCGTTTCGGCGAACGCAGATGTACCAATAAGGCACACCGAAGTGATAAAAGCTTTTGTCTTTGTCATTTACTGTACCTCAATAGAAGTGATGATAAGTTGCCCGTCCTGAACGATAAAGTCATAGACGATCGTTGTTCTGGCGGTCGAAATAGCGTTATTGCCGGACATCTTTTTCAGTGTCCCCTCAACTGAGAATTTTGTTCCAATGTCGTTGACCATGACCTTCATCGGATAGAATGCCTGATAAATATCGTTCTCCTTGATGACAGTGGCCTGAAGCGCCAGATTCTCACGAATCGCTTTGACTGCCCTTGGATCTTTTGTGAGGAATGGCATGATGCTGTCGAACGACGCCTGAACGTTTTGCGGTGATACCGACAAAAGGCGATCGGAAACATAGAACCCAACCTGTTCGAAATATTCATAGCTGATTTTGTTTCCGGTCACACGAAACTCTTTTTGGAAGTTTGGAGGTATGACAACGACGGTCTTATCTTCCGTTACCGATTTGATCACCAACAGGCTTACAACCAACGAACCCGATACTGCAAGTAGGGCGATCTTTAAAACTGCATTCTCCGAATCAAGCTTCGCCCAATTGCTCCAAAAACTGCTTTTCATCTAACAAGCTCCTTGACCCAGTATTCCGGGAGATGTTTTTTTCCCCAGAACCCAAAGCGGTACATAACGTGCTTAAAGAAACCGGGCTGTTTCTGATTGTTGAGCTTTGAGTAGATATTCATTGCGATAATCCCCAGCCCTGCAAAGATATAGGTATGGTCTGCAACGATCCCCAACCCTACGAACGCCATTAGGACGATCATCTCGTCCAACTCCCACCACAACAACTGAATTTGTGCATTCAGATACTTTGGTATATATCTCTCTTCCACTTTGCCTCCTTGGTTTGGTGTGGATTATCGGTGGCACCTGCGATGCCACCTAAATCGACACGTTCCTTAGAACGACATTGTGTAGCGGGCATCAACCATCGCAGGGATTCCCCCGATCGAGATACCCAAAAAGAACAGGAATACGCCAGGGAGGATTCCGCCGTTCTTCAATGCAAGCAGAGCCATTACAATCAATGCAACCGCTCCGAGCTTACCCCAGCTCCCTTGAAGCGCAGAAGAGATATCGGTGTACCATGTTGCGACTTCCGCACCACCTGTCCCTGCATAAAGGCTCATGTTAAATGCCATGAGCAACAAAATAAATGGCAAGACCTTTTTGGTCATGTTCACTCCTCGCGAGAAGATTCATGTATTTGGAATTCACCAAATCACAAATATGTATAACGTCTATCTTCAAACGCGAAATGATTTTCAAAAAAACAAAACAGGCAGGTGCGGTTTTATAGCTCTTTAAAAAAAACAACCCTTAAAAAAGCGTCCGAAAAATACAGTAGGGTTTTCAAATGAAGAAATAGGGATTTAAAAATAAATACATCTCTTATTTTAAAGGTGCTGTCGCATCATACATATACTTCGTATATATATACCTCATTATCATCCAAATCACCAATCCAAAAAAATAGTCCACATCATTCGTCCGAAATTCGATATAATTTCTCACACCAAAATGAGAGAGGGATTTCTCACTATGAAGACCATTAAAAGCTTTATTTTGCTCCATCCAGAGTCTGATGAATACACCCAGTTGCGTGAGATATGGCTCGATATGCTTTCCAAAAACAAGATGCCCGAAGACATCCGGACGCTTGAGGATATTGAGGCGATGATCTACTTGCTGCACTTCCTGAAAAACATGGAAGATCCGATCGTAAAACCCCTAAAGAAGCTCGGCCTCATTGAAGAAACAACCAAGGACGTACTGACAAAGTTTGAAAAGATCATCATGACGATAGCCATCAATGACTACATCACCAAGATCCTGCACAATCGCGATAAAGAAAACTATCGGCTCAAAGGGAACAGCCTTAGAAGCTATTTGCAGCACTTCGTTTCCGAGGTTCGGATGAATGGTGGATATGTTATCGCAAAAAAAATCTACGATAAATGTGTGGATATGCTTAGAAAGAGGGCCGAACGTGCTAAAGAAAGCCCAAAAGTGCGCCAACTGGCCGAAAGATACCCTGACATTGATATCCACAGCATTGTTGCGATCTCGGTGGTGCAGGGAAAGATAGAGCTTGTAAATGACGATTTGGACTGGCTTGAGCAGGTCATTGAAATCGCTCAGGCCAAGCGAGCGGAATAGCCGGACCAAAACCCTCTTTCTTTTAAAGGCCCTCTCTTTCTGCCTCCTGTTGGAGCAATGCAAACACATTGTCATTCCATTGCATATGCATTGCTAGGTAAATAATTATTATTGAATCTACAATGCTCGACCGCTAGAAACAATTAGGATTATTGACTTTACAATGCCTATTTATTGATGCGACATTGCTATTACAATGCAAATTCAATGAAAAATCTAAAACTTTTTTTGAAAAATCCCTTTTTTTGCGATTGTGGACGTTATACATATTGTCGAGGTGTGATTTACACTCTCCAATTACACATCCGAAGGGGTATCCATGAACGATACAAAAGGCATCAACAAGAAGGCGCTCGCTGAGGCAGTTTCAGCCGCAACAGGCATGAGCAAAAAAGATGCAGCCACGGCAATTGGCGCAGTCATTGATTCACTGGCATCGGCTTTGACTGTCGGCGAGGAAGTGTCCCTTGCCGGTTTTGGAACATTCAAGGTTTCAAAACGCAAAGAGATGATGAGAACGAATCCTCGCACAAAAGAGAAGGTTCTCTCCCCTGCCAAAAACGTGGTCACGTTCAAAGCGGCCAAGAGCCTTAAAGATGCCGTAGCTAACGGCAAATCGTAACACAGCCGAATCGATGAAGCAGATCGTCATCGAGGTTGTAGCGAGACGCAAGATTGATGAGCGGGAAATTCCAGTTCTCATGAAACTGACCTACAAAAACAAATTCGGCGGGACGATCTCCCGCAACATCAAAGGCGGCTGGGCGGAAGCTCTAACCATTGCATCAGAGGATGCAGTACAAAACCAATAATACAACCAGACTACGGAGGCAAAACCATGTCACAATTTCAAAAAATCGCAATCGATATCGGCTACGGCGACACAAAAGTGTGCGTCGAAAACAAAGACGGTTCACTCAACGTGTTCAAATTCCCATCGGCGGTCGCAAAAGTAAAAGAGGCGCAGTCAGACTTCGGCAACGATGCAATGCCTGATTCCTATCTCTTTAACGGCAAGCGCTATTTCGTCGGCGAGAAAGCCCAATACAACGCCGTCTCTACGCGCGGTTACGGCTTCCTCTCAAACTACGGACCGCTGATCGCTTACCACGCCATCATGAAAGCAGGACTCGACGTTAAAAAGCCGATTCACATCGTAACGGGGCTTTCGATCATGAACTGGGGCGAGGCAGATAGCTTCCATGCCATTATGAGCAAATTCAGCGTTGACAACGTTTCACTCGAACCGGTTGTTGATTTGATGGCGCAGGGGCAGGGTGTTCTTTTCGATTTCGAAGGCGAAAAAGATGGCATGGTTTGTGTCGTCGATATCGGGTACAACACCTTCGACTTTATGGTGTTCGAAGACTGGGTTCCGCGTAAAGACCTCTCCTATGCAGACCCCATCGGTGCGAACAAAATCATCACCGATCTCCAAGCGATCGTCAAGCGTGAGTTTAACGCTCCGATTTCCGAGCTGGAGGCAAAAGACATCTTCGTTCGCGGTAACGTCGTCAACTTTGGAAACGAAATCGATTTCACTGACAAAATCAACGAACTCAAAGAAGACTATAATATCTTCATCATGGACGAGCTGCGCACGAAGAGCCTTGAAGTTCTCCGCAAAGCAAAAACGGTCATCCTCTCTGGTGGGGGGGCATATTTTCTCGAAGGAACGGATTTGCCGGATAACGTACAATTCTCCGAAACTCCTTATGAGTTCGGCAACGTTCGCGGGTACTTCAAGTCATGAGCCCGAAAAAAACTTCCGCCTCCGTCCAGATTCGCCTCACCGGCGAGGACGCAGAGCTTTATAATCTGGTGTTGAACAAAAAAGCGTTTTTGGTTGCGGCACTGCGGATGTTTCACCAAGATGAAAAACTCCGCCCGGCGTTCTTCAACAATTCCAACAGCGACACAATTGCCACAACCCAAAACCAAACCGTTCAGAAGTCCATGTCTAAAACGCCTTCGACCGAAGAGACACAACAAACCCGGCAAGAAGAGCCCAAAGCTGCTGTTCCGCGCGGATCTAAATTATGGTAACCCATGATACAACTGGATTCGTTCACCCTTAAACACGCGAGGTTACCTTCTAATATCATGGTATCCGTCGCACTCATGGTCCACACCGCGAGCGACGCACCAGATGCAAAACCGAACGAAGCCCTCGCGTATGATTTCCTCCTCTCTTTTAAAGGCAATGCCAAAATCAATCTTGCCGAACTTCTCAGACATTTTGGATATCAAGATATTTCCAATTGCATCCAACTCGAAGGATTCGGATTCAGTATGAATGATTTTTGGTCAAACACAGATCACTCAAAAAAGGAAACACTATGAAAAAAACAACCCTTTCAATTGTTGCGATTGCGACGATCGCTTCATCGCTGTTTGCGACACCATTCCAAACCGAAGGTAAACTTCTCGCAGGCATCCAAGCCGGTGCGTTTGACACCAATACCTATCCTGCGGTGTTTAAAATCTCAGATTCATCATACGCCATTGGCCGTGCAAAACCCAACCTCGTTTCTTCTCGAATGATGGTCCGCATTGAACAAATCTGCGAAAATAACGCCTGCCGAGACGTCATGGGGTTCGCGGTTGATAAAGACGGGATCATCGGGATGAAAGCAGATGTTCAGCCCCAAAACCCAGTCAAAATCAAACAGCTAAAAGCCATTCACGACGATCTGAAAAAAAATGCTTCCGGGGATGAAAAAATCAAAGAACTCTCCAACTTCTATGGCAAATTGCTCGCCGAGGCCACAGCGCCGGTACTGAGCATTCCTGCTTCCGATAAGGTTGGCATTATCGTATTCAACAACGAAAAGATCAATCTTCTCGATACCCAAAAGGATGCCAAATGAATAAAGTCCTCATGTCTGTTTTAGCCGTCGGCGCTATCGGCTTTTCAATGTCGCACGCAAACGAAGAAGATGTAGTGTTTTGTAATCAACTGAACGCACTTGCACCAAAGATGGTCTCGGTCCTTGTTGATTCCTACTCGTTGTTGCATGACGTAAATTCGACTTCATGCGAACAAATCAACCACAATGAATTTGAAGCTATGGCTTCGAAAAACACTCAATTCCTTCAGCGTATGATTTCAGCAAAAAACACACACGACGCGACAACCTATCAATCGATCGTCGATAAAGCCAAGCAGATTAAAGCAAAAACTCCCGAAGCCATCGATGAAGTAATTGCGTCGATGAATCTTTCTTCGTCAGGGCAGCATTAAATGACCCCGATCGCCTTTGCATTTGCGTTCGGGACAACGATTATTGTGGTCTTGCTGTTCGCATTGACTTTCAGCGCCAGCATCAAGCGGAAGAAAATCGAGAATCCATACACACTCCTTTATGAAGCCTGGGCCAACAGCGAGCAGCTCCAGAACAAGTCAATGCTCGATTCCGCATTTGTCTCCCATATCGGGGATTATATGCACAACTTCGGCGATGGCTTGGCAAACTCCTTTACCGTCGATGCTGCAACCGTAAAACGGCTTGGCAAATTGTTTTTAGCCGTTCGATATGTCGCGGATAACGCCGACCGCCTTGGCGCCGATGTCGATTTTCGCATCCTCGATGAGGTTATCGACATCCCAGCATCACTCAAACATGATCTTTTGGATGCTATTCGCCGCGCAGAAGACCCGATGGAGCGGAAGAAAATGCTGTATAACCTTGTCCTCACCGGCTTCAAACAAATCCTTCCGGCGATCACAAACGGAAGATATGAATTCGACGACTCGCATCCACAGACACTGGGTGAGTTTAAGTCGCAGCAATACGTCATCCGATAAATCAAATACGAAAGGGGGCATATCATGGTGAACGAACCGAAATATTTCATTGTATCGTGCCCAGAATGCGGTACGGAGGTGAAGCTGCATATCGTCACAACCTGGCCGGAAATAATTCACTGCCTGAATTGCTTTGTCGAATTTCACCATTCTGACTCAGTTCCAAGAGAGATAGGGAAAAAAGAATTTTTCGCCATTCCCGACTACAACGATATTGAGAGATCTCAAATCTCAGCAGAATGAGGAGTTGACCTATGACTAAAAACACCACGCCGTATATCAAACCGTTGCCGTGCAAAAAATGCAACACGACCCCAGAGGTGTGCAACAACTTTCTGGATTGGTATGTTGCGCAATGCCCAAAATGCCTTATCCGGATTGAAGATCCGCATAAAATGCCGTTTCCGCCCAAACTCTCAGAACTACCAAAGAGCCGGTGGCGGACGGTAAAGAAATGGAACGCCGAAGCAGGGAAGGCCGATGCTTGAACATTTGTCCGATCCAAAGCTCGGCATTATCGTTGCGCTGCTTTTTGCCCGTCTCAAAACATCCACCTACCGTTTCCCTTTTTTGGGCATTGCCATAAATCTCGCAGGGACGGTTCTTCATGAGCTTTGCCACTACGTCGCCGCATTGCTTCTCAACGGTAAGCCGATCGGGTTTTCCTTGATACCGCGTCGCGTCCATGACGGGTGGGTTCTTGGGAGCGTCGAATCTTCCAACGTTCGATGGTACAACGCTTTTCCCATCGCGATGGCGCCGGTGCTTTTGCTTGGTGCCGCCTACTATCTCGATGTCTGGTATGGCGCATACATAGTCCAACCGTCGCTATTGAGCGATCTTGTGTATATTCTTGCCGTGGTCGTTCTCGTTGAAAACGCTATCCCTTCATTGCAGGATTTTCGGGTGGCACTATCCAACATTCCGGGAGCCGCTATCTACACTGTCATTATCATCTTCCTGCTCGTGGACGTTATACATATTGCAGGAGGTTGAAATGTCTGCAACGTTCATCGCTTTACTGGCTATCGGCATTGCTGCGGTGGCAATCATCTTCTTTTCTAAAATCGGTAGATGCAAACGATGGGATCGCAGAATCCCAAGAACGTTCGATTACACCGATCTGACTTGAGACGCCTTTAAAGAGGGCAGGGTTCTGCCTTCGATAAAGCCGTCATACCGACCTTCGACCTTATGTGTTTCGTCTGGCGGCCTCACTCTTTCCAAAAGAAAAGGTGCATTGAATATGCAATGTTAATACATTGTTAAGTCAATAGTTATCATTGAAAACGCATTGCTTATTTGGCGTAATAGTCATTTTACATCACGACAATCGCGAAAAGGCATTGAAAAAACAATAACTATCATTGGAAAAGCATTGTAATTGCAATGTTATTGCATTGTTTCCGCAATGCAGAATCAATAACTTAAAAAGCAGGAATTTACACTTTATGGGCTTTGAATTTCCACTTCTCCTTAATCCTGGCAAATCGATCGTTCTGAACACTGATACGGCGCAGAACGGTCACATTGCAATCACCGGCGGGTCAGGCGCCGGAAAAACCCGATTGGCCAAAGAGCTGATGAAACATCTCTACGAGAAAGGCAAAAACCTTCATGTTGTCGATGTCCAGAATACGCTGGGTATGAACGGATTGGTGCCTGAAGAGGTTTTCGACTTTGAGGTTCGCAACTCCCCGTATTCGATCAATCCATTTGAATTTCTTTTGGACGAAAAAAACGGCGGACCGCTTGCACAGGTGGATGACATCATGGAGATGTTTCGAAAAACGTTCATGAAACGGCTCAAATCGGCCCCTTTGATGACGGCGGTTCTACGTCGCCTCATCATTGACACCTATCGAAAAGCGGGTATCGTCGATTCGGATCCTTCGACATGGGGACTTGACCTCAACAAGAAAGAGATGAATGAAAAACTGCCGATCGTCGCCGACATGAAAGAACTCGTCGATTACATCCTCGATTTCGTCAGCGGCGGATATGGGACTAAATTTGGCTCCATCGTGTCGAAAAACGGCAAGATCCTCAATGAATGGCATAATCAGCTCGCAAAACTCAACGAAGAGTTGAGAAAGCTCGAAGAGGTGGCAGACCGCGACGAAGAAGTTGCAGAGGCAGAGAGGCTGCGGATAAAAGGGGAAATCGTTGATCTGCAGCAGCATATCAAGGGCAACGTCGAATCAATGGTGAGCCATTTCAAGCAGTACCTTGAATACTCTTTTCTTGGAGGGGACGTCCCTGCATACGAGGCACTTCAAAGCGACGAGGCGGGGTATGGGTGGCTCGATTTTAAATTCTACTCCGACAAAGACCGCCTCAAAGTAATTCGCACGATCGAAACATATCTTCAGGCACTTTCAAGCGCCGGTGTTTTCGGGCGTTCGACACCGGCGCCATCGTTTTCAAAGATCAACCGATACAACCTGTCATCGCTCAAGGACGAGCCGCGCCTGTTCTGTGCCGACACGATAGCGTCAAAAATCTTTCGTATGCTCTATGTCCGTGGGGAATACCGCTCTTTACCGGAAGGCACACGGCCGTTCTGGGAGCGTCGCCCAGGCACAACCACCGATACCTATCTGGTCATCGACGAAATTCAAACCCTCCTTCCCGACACGGCTGCGGAGGCCAGAAACAAGAATCTCCTCTACAATCGGATTATCAGTCAGATCCGAAACTTCGGCGGCGGGGTGATGGCGATGACCCAGACGCCTGACAATCTGCCGGAGCTGTTCTTGACCAACATCGGGACGATGATCATTCTCTATACTGCCCCAAACGATTTGCCGCGCGTCAAAGCCGTAACCGGCATCAAAGACAACCGCATCTTTCAGCTCCTCGAAACGCGCAATTCGCAGGGGCACTACTGCGTCGGCCTGATGAAAGATCGAAGCGGGGTGTGGCAGTGCGTCAAAATGCCTTGGGCGGATCTGTGATGTTTTGGCGGAAACTCTTTCGTAAAAAAGCGTTGCCTCTTCCAGAGACTACGCCGCAGAACAAAACGCTTGCCATCATCGATGCGGCCTACCTCACCAGCATCGCCCACAAGGTCGATATCACCAGGCTAAACGGCGTGATCGAACATATCGCCGGTGAAAAACCATACAACACCGTATGGTTCACGTCGTTTGCTCCCAGCGGTAACGATGTCGGATTCGTCGAAGCACTCAAACGCGGAGGGATCGAGGTGGTGCAATACCACCACGGGGCGCGGACGTCAAAATGCACCAAGTGCGGTCATGTTGATGAATTCATCGTTCAAAAAGGGGTCGATGTCGGTATTGCGATTCGGGTCATGAACGAACTTTATTCCGATTCCTTCTCAAGGCTCGTCTTTATCGCAGGAGACGGCGATTTCTCTGAGCTGCTCAGTATCGTCCGCAAAAAAGGGAAGGAGGTCGTTCTGATCGGGACACGTCGGACCACCTCCAAATTTCTGATTGCCGCGGTTGGAGGGTTTGTCGAGTTTTCCGAGCATTTCCTTCGGATCTGCACCTACGGGCGCCTGGATACCAATGACTTTAAACACTGGATTGGAATCCAAAAATCGAATCTCTTGCGCAAAAACGCCGCGGAAACGGCGGCATAACCCTAAAAAAGGAGCATTAATGAATCTCTTGATCGTTTCGTCGGCCGAATTGTCCTCCCGCGCGATTCTCACCCTCGACCAGACCGCATGGAAAGTGGTGGTACCGTCGCTTTATTCGGAAAAATGGCTCGGCTCCGGGCGGGAAACACCGCTTGGTACTATTCGCCAATACCTCCCTCGTTTTGAAGGGATTTTCATCGAGGAGGGGCTGAAGATCGACGCGATAGAATTGCTCCAGCACGCCATAGACACCCTCGACATCAAAGAATACACACTATGCGATTTCGAGAGCATAAGCGACATTCAAACTTCGATCGATAACGGCTATTTCGTCGATCGTCACCATGCCGCGGCCAAGCGAGCGGAATACGAGATAAACAAACTCTTTATCAGCCGACTTTCCAAGGGGATTAAGTCGTCGGTAATCGAGCAGCGCATCGCGACACATAAACGCAATTTCCCGCGGGCCGGATATGAAGAGATTAACAAAATGAGCCGTGCGTGGCACAAGCAGCTCAATAATTTTTTCGTACTGCTGCCGACGATAGCAGGCTTGTACTGGATTGTCAAAGCCGAACGGACGATTTTAGCCCATGATCCGAAGGTCATCCACAGAATCTACGTCCAGTACAAAAAAGACGGGGTGGAGTTTACCGTCCCGTTCAGCACCGTTTACACCGAAGAATTCATCCAAGAGTGTAACGACACGGTGGAGTATCTGCGCAGCCACGAGAACGCACACAGGGTGAGTTTCTACCAAAGCGAGGTACGCGACGTCAAGCCGACCTATCGCCCCGTGGTGCTCTCGTTTCTCCAGTCCAAAATGTTCTACCTCTACCATTTTTCGATCGAGTACACCACAAAACTTGCCAAAAGGCTCTACCATGCGGGGCTTATTACCGATCCATCAACAAGTTCCCACCGCGTTCCGGGGGAAATATCGATCGCTCTTATCCGATACCTGAACGAAAAATACGGCGAGGATTACGTTCTTCAGCATGAGCGTGATTTTCAGGGGGAAGACGAGTCGCAGGCAATCGCCATCCTGCCGCTTCACCTGGAAGAGGCATACGCACCTGAAAACGTCGAATTTACTCCCGAGTTCAACCGCATCAATTTTGATTCGCCGAAGATGAAGCAAGACGCGCTGACGATGTACGCCTTTATCTTTGCGATTACCGAGTGGACGCAGATGAAAGATGCCATTTACGATATATCCGCTCTCCAGATCCGCGTCGGCAGTAAAAAGCTCGAAGCCAAGGCAAATCACCTTGTCGATGTGTATGACCCGGAAAAACGCAAATTCGTCCCACAGAAGTGCTGGAAAAGCGCCAATACTGACCTCTTGAACGCACTGAGCGTCGGTGACGGCGATATGCCGGAGGAGTCGTTTTCGGTTGTGTTGCCAAAGTGCAGTCACAACGAAATTCTATACCCCACGAACGTGAGCTATTCGACATCGGTTCCAAAGCGGCCGCCGCGGTACGGGGTAGGGCGCTTCAACACCCAAATCCTCGGCGGAAAGGGGATCGGCACCGCGGCATCGTTCCACATCATCCAAAACAATCTGATCGCGGCCAATCTCGTAACTCTGGCAAACACGATGATGCACCCGCAGGAGATCGCGATGGAGGTCGTCGCGTGGTGCGAACTCTACGCCCCGTTGTTGCTGGACGAAAAAAATGTCCGTGAATACTGGGACCGCCTCGATCGCATCCGTTTTGAGGGGGAAGACCCGGACCAGCTCATCGGGGAATACCAATACTACATTGATGAGGTTTTAAAAGCCGCTGGGGTGCAGAGCGAACCGACAACACTCACACCGGCACAGATAAACCTCGCCAAATCAATCGCCATCCAAAAAAATATTATGATCGACGACCCGGAGAGCTTTTTTTCAGATCCTGAGCGTGTTAAACATCTGCTCAATACCTTCGTACACGAAGAAACAAAAGAGGAGAATCGCCTGTTCAAATGCCCGATATGTCGCCAGGGATATGTTTTTGCAAAGGAGTTCATCAGCCCGCAAGATCGGTCGAGAAGCCTGTATTATGCGTGCGAGAACGATCAGTGCTTTGTGATGTTCGACAACAATATCGACGAGTTCTTTGTCAAAAAAGGGAAGGCGCTGGATCAGAAAGAGCGGCTTGAAGCATTGACCAATATCGCGTCAAAACAACACCTCAAAAACAAGGGGTATCTCTTCACCGATTTTATCGGCAAAAACAGCAAATCCTACGAGGCCAAGGTGTTTATTGACACCTTTTTCGATGCGAAGCAAAGAAAGCGCTACACTCTGAAACTTCAATTCTAAGGAAACAAAATGATCAAAAAAACCTATCTCGATTATACGATCAGTGAAAGAGAGAACAGCAGTTGGTGGAATGTTTACCATTTGGGAAAATTTAAGGTCTCCGTAGCCAATGAAGAGGAGGCGCGGCGCTACATCTGGTTGGATACGGGCAAAGGAGAACCAATTACCGACGAGATGATGCAGCTTGTTGAGCCGGGAGATGACTGATGCCGATCCGCAATAACGATTGCTACGGTTCAAAAAAAGAAGAGGTGGTCAGTAATTACTACCTCAACCCGGTCGCTCACATCAGAATGCTTCCGGGGATGAAAAAAGAGGGGTGCTGCGGCGAGCTGCACGACCAGTTTTTCGTATTTTTCTACACGGCCATAGCGGACCGCTCCGATACGGGAACTTTCTTTGTCGGTGCCGACTGCGCCGAGCAGATCATTGAAAAGGTCAACGCCATTAAAAAGAGGGCGGGGAAACCTCCGCTCGAACTTCCGCAGACGTTTGACATTGGCCTTGACGGAGGATTTGTCGGCGGACGGTATCTCAAGCCTATCAAAACACTCAATCATGACGTCCTGGTGCTATTGCATCTGCTTGCTTCGGTATGGGATGTCCAGAGATTCTACGGGGCACCGGCGAATATCCTTCGCAGGGTGGTGACAAACCCACTGGACACGCTTGGCCGGGCCGATTTGCTCAAAGTGCGCGAATTGATCGAGAAGGCGAAGCTGTTCGACACCATTTCGCAACGAAAGCTCAACGGAGCAAAAATTGGGCACTTTTCAATCCCATATTTCAATACGATCATCGATTTTATCGAGTCGGAGCAAAAACGGCACTAGAATCGATTTTACGGCTTATGGTATGGTAACGTACTGGCTTTAGTAGGATCGTGGCTTTTAAGAGGGTTTTTGAGCGTTTAACAACTACATCTCAAACTTTCATTGAAAGTTTGAGAGTAATGTGGGGCAGGGCGTCAATTCGCGCAAAACCCAAAATCGTCAAGCAGACCGTTTGCGAGACTGTTTACGCGAACTCCGACTTTATTCAAATTTTCATGCGAAATTTCCACACATTCATCGTGAGGGGTTCCGGAACAGGCAAAGGCCCGAACATTCAAGCTCGTGACGATTTCAGGGAAATCACCGCTTACGTCCATTGTATTGACTTTAAAGCCTGCAAAAATCCATCCGCCGTTTTGATAGACATCGGTGATTGCGTCAATATGCTTTGACAGGCTTTTGTCTCCCGAAAAATTGAATTTTACTTTTGTCGATTTAGTGATAATCGCTATTGTGCTTTCATTGAATCTTTCAAATTCACCCACAAATGCCGCCACTTGATCAACGTTCTTGAAATTTAACTTCATACTTTCCTCCATGTTTTATTTGGCCTCAATTGTCTTTTCGGCCGCTGATTGCAAAACCTCGAAATCGTTGCAATCGTCCGGCACAGTTTTTGCATTCCCGGCTTCCCGATCGTTCTGCCATACAAGGGTGTTGTCGTAGGCAATGCCGCAATCTCCGCAGTGAATCATTACCGGCCACTTTTCCCCAAAATTCAAAACTGATACGGCTCCGCACTCGGGGCACTCGACTTCTGCTGTTTTCTTTGGTTTACTCATTTTTCACCTCCTTTTGCCAAAGTTGCGGCGCTGATTGTATTCGCCGTCGAAACAGCACCATTTTCAGGCTGTTTTTCCTTGAAAATATAGTCAAAGATCATGTATTCGTAATTATATATTTTTTTGTCCGCAAGAATTGCCTTGCACTCTTCATCCATGATTTTGTTTCCGGTGCAATCCATTGTTATCTGACTATATACTTCAGCCTTTGCTTCATGGGTGATGAAAACTATCCAAAGCACGATAGTCGGTACCAACAACAACAACACAAAAGCAAGTCCGCTTTGGCTATTCATGCCTTTTCCACTAAAGAAGCAGGATCATGTTGTTTTAGCGCAGACCGAAGCATCATTGCCGAGCCAAAGACCATCATGATGCTTACAATCGGCCGGATGTCAATTCCGCCGAGCACAAACACGTTTCCACTCCCCCCAAGAACAACACTTGCCATCGACAAAGTTGGATAGGCTGCAAGACCGACCCCCATAAACATCAAGGCCACCCCGATCGATTTATGCTTATCTCCAGCCATTCCAATTATGGCAGCATATCCGATGCCGATGAAAGTCAATATACCGCCGAGTGCAAATAAAGCTGACTGCATCGGCGATTCAGCGGCAACATTGAAAATTCCTACTGCTAGCGGGTCCATACGGTCTCCTTCTTTAGCGATGGTTTATTTATTGTAGTCTGCATTCAGCATGGATTTAACAAACGCCCATGCCCCCGCACCAATTGCACAAACCGAGAATAGCCACGCCTGAAAAATTCCAAGGGTGAGTGGCATATCGAACATGGCAGATTCGGGGAACCATATCACGCCGAGAGCCCACAGCATTGCTGATGCCGCAAGCCATCTCTTATCAATAGCTTTAATCAAAAAGCCAAACGTGATTTTTTTCTCTTTTTGGATCATGTCAATTCCTTTTTTTTGGTTTACACGGCATTAACGACTGTTAATTCTGCTTGCCAGAATAATGACAAACATAACGGCAACGGCATAGACCCATCCAACAAGAAAAGCTGTGAAATTCCATGCAAAACCCATGCTTTCAGAATATGGCTCCAAGCCAAACTTGACAACCATAGGATTGAATACGTCATGAAACTTGCCGAGGAATGCAACGATAGCTGTCAGGATAAAGTACCCAAACCCAACCGTCATCACAACACCGCCGTATGAATTGTCTTTACATTGTTCATCTCGATTCGTTTGCATTGGTAGCTCCTTCATTAACGACAGTTACTTTTGAACCGTTTGACTATCTGGTTCAGCGATTTTCGTAAGGTCGTTGAACAGTTTTCGTTTTTTATAAATTGCTACCATAATTACAGCAACACTTGCGACAATGCAATACAACGTCCACATGTTGAAAGAATAAAATAAATATGCAGAGCAAACAAGAACTATGACCACAAAGGCTGCGATAATGCTGTTTAGCCCTTGAAGATATGACTCACTTTCTCGTAGGGTCTGCTCTAAAATTTGTTTGAGCTTATTGTCCATAATATTTCCTTCTTAAAATTTCAAACTCATTAACGACGGCTAAAGATCGACGTCTTCGTATTCAGGGCACTCGTCCAGAAAAGAATCAATTGGATCTTTCCCGGCTTCCCACTCTTCTTTCCATGCCTCTTCATCGTGAATAGTCATTCCGTGCCCGTTTGCGAACGTTTCGAGTATTCCAAACCATTCTTGCCATGTCATTCCGTTACGATTCTTATCCATCTCTATCTCCTGGTCGGTTTCATTAACGACGGTCTTCTGCCGGGGCAGATTCGTGATTTAACCCGAAATACCATTTTAGAAATAGATATCCAGTCAACATAAGAATGATCTCAATGCTCATAAGAGTCCACCCGCTTGTCAAATGGGCAGTCATCGCATCGACTGCGGTCGTTGCCAGCAACACATCTTGGGTCGTCCATCCTTGTACTGCTGTATAAGCAATATAGCCAGCAGAAGCACTCGCCACCACAAAGCAAGCCCACACGAATAACATTGCTAAGCCTGTATGCTTTTCACTTCCGGCTCCCGCCATCGCAAAACCAACGAAGGCAAAAACTGCATTCATATATGCGATCGCATAGTTTCCAAGAAAAAACATGGGGCCAAACAAGGCGCTCAAGTACACAAACACTTTTCCACCACTAAGCTTTTTTGTGCTCATCTGGCGACTCCTCAAAAATTTTTCATTAACGGTGTGTATTGCGATATACAATCACAACTAAAGCGATAATCACTATTTGAGAAATAATGAACTCAGGGCTTGAAAACATTTTAGTACCCCCTTAAAAATTAATACTGTGTTAGCGTTTATTATCATCATTCTAAGACCGACACAAACTCAACACGCACGAACTGCTTGCTGGTATCTTTTTTAAGTTTGCGAAATTTTTCAATAATTGCTCGGTCTAATCCGGCAGTTGATTTCTCAAACGGCAGCACATAATAGGCAGCCATGAAATCCTTGTTGTCGAGATGGATCTGCGCTTGACACGAGTTCTTACCGGGAGATGTTTTTACATACTCTGGGTCCGTATTGGTTTCGGATTTAAGGATTGACAATAATTCCTTAACAACCTTTGGGTCACTGCATTCCGTTGAACCTTCAATGACTCCAGCATGGAGAGATAGGCACAAACAGACTGCAAACAGAAGAGCTTTAGTCATTTTGAACTCCTAAAATTAACGTGGTGTTTGATCGGCACTTTGGTTTTTATTGTCAATTTCTTCTTGTTGGCGATCTTCACGATTTCGCCAATAAAGAAGGATGGCTAAAATCATAAACAGTGGCATTCCAATCCACATGCCCTTAAAAAAATCACTCTCAGCCAGTTCGCTTGCGTTTAGCATCGACATAAACACACTTAAAACGATAAACATTTTCATCCTATTCCCCTTTCATAGCCGAAAAATTAACACGGTATAGAAACCCTCAAAGACGGCTATCCATTTACGGCTCTCCCGATCAGCATATAGTCGTGTACTTTGACGTCCGATCGTTCAAGCCTCATCTGGATATTGCCTCTATCGACATAGCCATCTTTCAAGGTTTCTCATTGCTTTGCCCATTGGCAGGGAGCAGAAAATTAATGCGGTGTAGCCGCCGGAGCGGAAACGGTGTGTTTTTTTGGAAATGTTAAAAACTCATTCTTCCATGTATCTCGTATTTGAACAAAAGAATATTTGTGAGAACGCATAAAAGCAATAGCATTTTTTTTAAACCAAAATGATCGATAACATAACCCACCAAATCTATTATCATAGAAACATGAGTATCGCTTTAATTGCATCTTTTGTCCTTTCAGATGGTTAAATTAATGCGGTGCTTGATCTGATTCTCTTTTATCCAAGAATCGACCACATCCAACAAATTCAATCGCTTCGGCGGCGATTGGTTTGTTAAGTGGATGTTTGCATTTTGCATCTTCTTTGATTTGTTCTGTGGTCATCTCTTCTTCCTTTTGTTGGACTCTGGGTAATTAGCAACGCATCTCTGCCTCTTTCTTTCTACAACAATTATACTCTCTTCCTCTTCTCTTTGTCAAGTGCTGACACTTGATTTATCAAATTGTTTTAGAAAAGATTTCGGATCGCCGCCGTTGGTCTTCAGCTCTACGGCAAGCCTCAGGATGATTTCGACATAAAAGGGCACCCCGAACCGCTTCATGTCGGTCACGAAGTTCTTTGATTTGCCCATAATAGCTGAAAACTCGACGCCGGTTAGATCGATCTGTTTGAGGAGATCCTGGACGTCGGAGCGGGTAAGAGCGGAGAGGTTTGTTTTTGCTTTAGGCATGGATTCTCTTATAGGTGTATTTGATGATCGGGAATAGAGCGGCAACGGAAAAAAGGTTGCCAAGCGAAAGGAGGAGATAGGTGTTGAGGGCGGTCATGTCTTTCCTATTCGGCTTTGGTGTCACTAAATGTTTTGGGTCTCTTCAATAAGTGGTTGATTTCCACTATTTGACCCTCTGAAACTTAAACGTCAAATCGTAGCTGCCCAGATTCTAACATCTGGGCTAGCTTATCGATTGACACGCCATAATTGATAACTTCATATTCATCTCTTTGCTGATAGAAAGTTTTAGAGGTCATCATTCCTATACTTCTTTCCATGATCATCGAATCACTCATACTGGTATGCCGTTTGTTGAACTTCGGTTTCTTTGTGATCGAATGAAGATTGGACGCAAAGAGAACCTTTGCCCGGATCGATTCAAAGCCGTAACTTCTCCCCATCCGATCGATGTGACGGATCACGCTGTTCATGCTCTCCGTGTAGGCATTAGTTGCCGGATAATGGAAGTAGCTGAATATCTCTTTGTGCCAGTTGGATACGGCACGATGCAGATCATTGAAATATGGCAGCATATCTTCCGTTAAACCGCTTTCCCATGCTTCGTAACGGTTAAACGCTTCATCGTCATCCTTGGCCTCATAGATAGCATAAAATGCCTCTTTGAGTTCATATGCTTTGCCGAGATTAGGATAGTTAACTTTCCAATGCGAAACAAGCAGCTGTTCTCTTGGCTTAAGCTGATGTTCACGCTTCAGCAATAAGAAGCGGTCATTCTTTAGATCACGCCGCTGATTGGCCGGTAATGAAGCACGAATCTCTTTACGGCATCTTTCGACCGCATTGTTTGCCATGCGGACTACATGGAATTTATCAATGATGATCTTCGCATTCGGAAGCACCTCTTTAACTGCATCTCGGTAAGGTTTCCACATATCCATCGTCACCCGTAGGATTACGTGGGGTTCTTTGATCCCTTTTAGGTACTTGATGACGGTTGGTTTATTCCGATCGCGCAGCATCTCAATGATTGTGCGCTCTTCGATGTTGGTAATGACACAGCGAGGTTGTTTCGCTAAATGGATTTCATCGATCCCCATGATCGTCGGTGTAGCAAACGCCATCTTATCTTCAGTCTCTTCTTTGTAATCTACGAATAGTCCGTACACCGTGGCATCGCTCAAACCTACCTCTTTGGCTACATGGGCATAAGGACGTAGTACCGATTGTTTTTTGACATACTCAGCAAGCCGTTCCGTCATCTTGTACT
>NZ_SLTI01000050.1 GCF_004347735.1 Sulfuricurvum sp. IAE1
GAGAAGGAAGGCCTGCCCATCACCGACGAGAATATTTTCATCGCAGCTTCCTGCAAGGAGAAGGGAATCCTTTTCCTCACCGGCAAGTCACAGGTGAACGGCATGTACAAGATCAACCGCGAAGAGGAAGCCGCCAAGAAGAAGGGCGAGTATACCGTAACGGTCAACGGCAAGGCATACGGCGTCAAGCTCGGCAAGGACAATGCCACCGTCAATGGGGTGAGTTATCCGTTGAACGTCGGCTTCGGCATCGATGAGAAAGCCATCGAGGCTTCCAAGGCCGTTGCATCCGATGCTCCCGCAGCTGCTGCAGCCCCCTCACACGAAGCAGTCACAGTCAAGGCTCCGATGCCCGGCTTGATCCTCCGCATTGAGGTGAAGGAAGGACAGAAGGTTTCCAAGAACCAGGTCGTGATGATCATGGAAGCCATGAAGATGGAGAATGAAATTTTTGCACCGTGCGATGGTGTGGTAACCAAGATTTCTGTAAGCCAAGGCCAGCAGATGCAGAGCGACGACGAATTGCTCGTAATCGCTTAAAGGAGACTCTGAGATGATTGGTTCTGCGTTTAATCAGCTCTGGCAGTCCACCGGACTGTACGGATTCATGGGGATGGTGGAAGGCTTCGGTGTCGGCAACCTTGTCATGATACTGGTCGGATTCATCCTCCTCTACCTTGCCATCGTGAAAGGCTTCGAGCCTCTCCTGTTGGTAACTATTGGGTTCGGATGTATTCTTTCGAACATTCCCATGGCTTATACTGCAAGCATTGATCCAAATTCGGGAGCTCCTGGGTTTATCAAGCTGCTCTTTGATATGGGTATCGACACCGGTCTCTTCCCGATTTTGATCTTCATGGGTGTTGGAGCAATGACCGACTTCGGTCCGCTCATTGCAAACCCCAAGACCCTGCTCCTCGGAGCAGCCGCCCAGGCTGGTATTTTCGTTGCCTTGCTTGGTGCCTTGGCTTTGAGTTTCATCCCCGGTATCAATTTCGACCTGTTTGCTGCCGCTTCCATCGGCATCATCGGTGGTGCCGACGGTCCTACTGCCATCTATGTAACCAGCCGACTGGCCCCGAACTTGCTGGGACCCATTGCGGTAGCTGCGTACAGCTACATGGCCCTGGTTCCCATCATCCAGCCCCCGATCATGCGCGCTCTCACCACCAAGGAAGATCGCAAGATCAAGATGCAGCAGCTCAGGCCGGTATCCAAGCTTGAAAAGATTCTTTTCCCGCTTACCGTTCTGACCACCTGCGCCATCCTGCTTCCCTCCGCCACCCCGCTCATCGGCTCGCTGATGTTCGGCAACCTGGCCAAGGAGTGTGGTGTTGTCAACCGTCTTTCCGATACCATGCAGAATGCCCTGATGA
>NZ_SLTI01000051.1 GCF_004347735.1 Sulfuricurvum sp. IAE1
GGTCCCGTCACCGGGTAGGCGGCGACGGGCGTTCCGCAGGCCAGGGCTTCCAGCATGACGATCCCGAAGGTGTCGGTCCTGCTCGGGAACACGAAGGCGTCCGCGCCGGCGTAGGCACGGGCGAGGTCGAGGCCTTCAAGGGCGCCTGGAAACTCCACGGTCGGGTAGGCACGGCGAAGTGTTTCGAGATCGGGGCCCGAGCCGACGACCCGTTTAATCCCCGGTAGGTCGAGATCGAGGAAGGCTGGGAGGTTTTTCTCCACGGCGACCCGGCCCACGTAGAGGAAGACCGGGCGAACCGGGGTGAAGGGACGCGATTCGGAGGGGCGGAAAAGGGCCGTGTCGACTCCCCGCGACCATCTAACCAGGTTCCTGAAGCCGCGTTCGCGCAGTTCATCCCTTAGCGAGGCGGTGGCGACCATTACCGCTGAAGAGGGAAGGTGAAACCACCGGAGGCCGTGGTAAAGCAGTTCCGTGGGAATGCCGCAGCGTGACCGGACGTACTCGGGGAAGCGGGTGGTGAAGGAGCTGGAGAAAGGAAACCCTTCCCTGAGGCACCAGCCCCTCACTGCGATGCCGATGGGCCCTTCGGTGGCGATGTGGACCGCATCGGGCGCGAAATCCCCCATCAACCGCTCCACGTCCCAGAGGCTCCAGGCCAGCCGGATTTCCCGGTAGGTCGGGCAGGGAACCGTCGCGAACTTTTCCGGCGTCAGCATGAAAACTTCGTGCCCCATTTTCCGCAGGCGCTTCCCCGTTTCGGCCAGGGTCCTCACGACCCCGTTGACCTGCGGGATCCAGGCGTCCGTGGCAATGCAGATTTTCAAGCCGCTTCCCCCCTGTCGATTTCTTTTATAAGAAAAGAATGACAGGCCGGGAGGGATTCGTGAAGAGGGTTAAACCCAACCGGTGCAGGGGTGTAACGGGTTTGTGAACCAGAGGGCCCTATTGGCGGAGAAGGTGGCCGGCTTCGGCCCGGAATCGGGCCACGCGGTCCTGGTAGGCCCTGTCGAAGGTGCCGAGGTACCGCGAGAGGGCTCCCTCGACCGTTCCTTCCTCCCGGAGGTAGCCGGCCAGGAGGAAGCTCCCGGCAAGGATGGCCTTTTCGGGATCCACCAGGCTCCATTGCTCGGGGGCCCCGAAGCGGAGCGCCAGGAGGTCCCGGTGCAGGTTCGGCATCACCTGCATCACGCCCGTCGCGCCCGCGCTGCTTTTGGCCGCCGGGTTGAACCCGCTTTCCGCCCGGGCGACCGCAACGACCAGGTCGAGAGGAACGCCGAAGCGCATCGACGCCACCACGAAGGCTGAGGCCATGCGCCAGCCGGCCCGGGCGCTCAGGGCCGGGTTTGCGTTGCGGATGTGGAGAGCCAGCGCGGCGCCTTCCCGCTGCTTTTCAGCCGGCCAGGCCCAGAAAGTGGAAAGCACGGATCCGGGAATCTCGTCCCCCCAGGCGAGCAGGTCCACCTCGGAAACGCCCATCTTTCCCAGGGCGGCATGAACCCGGGGATCGAAGGGATCGAGGGCGCGGGCTTCGAGGGGCAAAAGGAGCGTCCACAGGAGGAAGGCAGGGATGAGCACGAGGAGGCGGGTTTTCAAAAGGAGAACCCCTCTTCCTCGAAGACCTCGCAGCAGGCCATCGCGACATCCGGGTCATACAGGCGGCCCGAACCTGAACGGATCTCTTCCAGGGCACTCTCCACACCGAAGGCCGCCCGGTAGGGGCGATGGTTGGACATGGCCTCCACGACGTCGGCCACGGCGATGATCCGGGCTTCAAGCAGGATTTCCGTCCCCATGAGGCCTTTCGGGTAGCCTGAGCCGTCGAGCCTCTCGTGGTGCTGGCAGACGATTTCCGCGAGGGGCCAGGGCACGTCGATGTCCTTCAGGGCCTCCCAGCCCGCCTGCGGGTGGGTGCGGACCAGGTTGACCTCCAGGTCGCTGAGGCGGCCGGGCTTGCTCAGGATCTCCGCGGGAACGTTGATCTTCCCGACGTCGTGGATCGTTGCGGCCAGGTAGACACCCCTGGCGCGATCTTCTCCCAGTTTCATCTTCCGGGCGATGGAGGTGGCCAGGAGGGCCACGCCCCGCTGGTGCCCTGCCGTGTAGGGGTCTCGCAGCTCGACCAGCCCGGCCATGACCGCAATCGTTTGCTCCCAGGAGCGACGGATTTGCTCCAGGCTCCTGGAGAGTTCCTCGCGGCTGGATTTGAGGGCTGCCTCGGCGGCAATCCGCTCCGTCTCGTCCTCGATGACGGCCATGATGCCGTAGGGTTCGCCGGACGCCTCCCGGTGGAGGAGGGCCGCGTGGATCTTGGCCTGGATGAATTCGCCGGATTTTTTCCTTCGGCGTCCCGTCCAGGTCCGGGTTCCGCCCTCCCGGGCGAAATCGGCCAGGAAATGCAGGTAGGTTTCAGTGTCCCCCTCGGGGAGAGTGGGGAGAACCCGTCCCAGGGTTTCCGCTTCCGTCCAGCCGTAAATCCGCTCGGCCGCAGGGTTCCAAAGGAAGACTTTTCCGGTCAGGTCCAGGGCCGTGATGGCGAGCGGTGACGTGTTGACGACGGCCTGCAGGTTCTGGAGGGATTCCTTGAGCCGATCCTCGGTGGATTTCTTTTCATCCAGTATCCGGGCTTTCTCGAGGACGCCGTTCACGGCCGGATGCAGCTTGAAGAGGTGTTCCTTGAGGACGTAGTCCGAGGCCCCCATCTTCATGCAGGCCACGGCCGTCTCTTCGTTCAGGCTGCCGGTGACGATAATCAGGGGTGTGTCGGGGTTTTTCTCCCGCAGGATGGCCAGGGCGTCCATCCCCGTGAAGGCGGGCAGGGAGAAATCGGCGAGGACGAGGTGGGGGGCGAACTCGACGAGTGCCTTTCGGTACGCGGCTTCCGTTTCGACACGCAACGGGACCAGTTTGAAAGGAAGGGCCGCGAGCTCCCGGAGTGCCAGCTCGGCATCGTAGGGGTTGTCTTCAACCTGGAGGATTCGGAGCGGTTCGATGGACATCGATTCCACCTCGAAAAACGAAAAAAAGTTCACCTTGATAACGTCATCATAATTCAAAACGCTGAACGAGAACAGGGGGGTACCTCTTCGGAGCGAAGAGGCACCTCCCTGCCGGAAGCGGGTCCCGGTTCCTTTTCCCTAAGCCGGCAGCCAGAGGGTGAACTTCGCTCCGTCGCCGGGGCTTTCCACGCGAATCCATCCCTTGTGGCTCTCTGCGACCCGGCGGGCGATGGAGAGGCCCAGGCCGTAGCCGCCCTTTTCGTCGTTATTGCGGCTCCTGTGTGCCTCGGCCCGCTGGAAGCGCTCGAAGATGCGATCGAGCATGCCGGGGGGGATGCCGATTCCGTTGTCCTGGACGGAGAAAAGCCAGCCATCGTTTTTGGGTTCCAGGGAAACCCGGATGTGTCCCCCCATATTCGTCCCGAAACGGCGGATCGTGTATTTCGCCGCATTGTCGATGAGGTTGCCGAAGGCCCGCCGCAGTTCCTCGTAACGTCCCCGGACTTCCGCGACCGCCGGGATGGAGGCCTCCCACTGCAGCTGCTCGGCCTCCGGGGCCAGTCGGGCCCCTTCGAGGAGGGAAGCCAGGAGGGAGCCCAGGTCCACTTTCTCGGTCCGTTCCACCGGCACGCCTGATTCGAGACGGGAGAGCAGGAGCAGGTCTTCCACCAGGGCGGTCATCCGTTCCTGCTGTTCGACGATTCGCTGCAGGAAACGGTGCCTTTCCTCTCCAGGCAGCGATTCTTCCATCAAAAGCTCGGTGGCCGCCCGGATGACGGTAAGCGGGGTCTGGAGCTCGTGGCTCGCGTCGGCAACGAAGGCGCTTTTCGCCTCTTCCATGCGGTGCCTTTCGGTCAGGTCGGACAATACGGCCACGGTTCCGTACGGGGTGGGCGCGGCCTGGGCGTTGATGAAGCGTTCCTCCTTTTCCCGGAGGATGAAGGAAACCTGCCCGGCCTGGCCCGTCCTGGCCTTCTCGATGAGCCCGGTCAATTCGGGTGCCTTGAGGGTCCCCTGGACGGGAAGCCCTTCGATCTTTCCGGGTTGCTCGCGCAGGAAACCGCCGAGGGCCTGGTTCGCGTAGACCACGTTGCCGCGGCTGTCCACCACGATGACGGCCACGGGCAGGGATTCAAGCAGTGCCCGAAGGGTGGTCTTTTCCTTCAGGGTTTCCTCCATCGAGGCCTGGAGTCGGTCGGCCATCTGCTGCAGGGCTCTCGAGAGGGTCCGGACCTCCTCTGTGCCGTCCATGGGGAAGGCGGCCGGTTCTCCCCGCTCGAGACGGGTCGCGGCCTGTGTCAGCCGGAAAAGGGGGCGGGCAATGCCGCGGAGGAAAAAGCTGCCGATGAAGACCGCGATCGCGGCGGCGATGGCCATTCCCAGGATCAGCCTGTTCCGGGCTGCCGCGACGATCCCCTCGAGGTAGGACATCGGGTAGGCGGTCCGGACGACCAGTTCCCGTCCGTCAGGCGTCCGGGCCTTTCGGGCCAGGTACATCATGTTCGTGTTGATGCTACGGCTGAAGCGCACGTCCCGTCCTTCGCCGTCCTCCAGCGCGGCTTTCACCTCGGGACGCCTCCCATGGTTTTCCAGGCTTTCGGCGTCAGTGAGGCTATCCAGGAGGACTCGGCCGCCTTCGTTGATGAGGGTTATTCGGCCGCCAAGCAGGCGGTGCCACTCGTCCAGGTTGGCCGAAACGGCTTCGAGTCCCTGGGTCTGGATGACCTCCGTGAGGGCGGCGGTCTGGATGGAAAGCTCCCGGTTGGCCTGCTCCTGCAGCCTGTCCTGAAGGACGTCCGTGACGAAGGTGAGTCCCAGGGCGAGGGCCAGCAGGATCGTGGCCGCCACCAGGGCGAACATTTTACCGCGCAGGGTTTTCATGGTTGTTTTCCTCCCAGTCCAGGCGGAAGCCCCGTCCCCGGACGGTGTGGAGCAGCTTCGGGTTTTCGGGGTCGGCCTCGATCTTCCGTCGCAGGCGGAACACGTGGACGTCCACCGTCCGCGTGTCGCCCACCACGTAGCCCCAGACCTTGGCCAGGAGTTCGTCCCTGCTGACCATGCGGCCGGGGTGGCGGGCAAGGATCTCCAGGAGGCGGTACTCCGTTGGGGAAAGGGAAAGAAGCGTTCCCGCGAGGAAGGCTTCTTCCCGGACGAAATCCATCTTGAGGGGCCCCACCTGGGCCCCCTTTTCGAGTGCCTGTTCCGGGAGGCTGCGGCGCAGGAGGGCTTTCACCCGCGCGATGAGCTCTCCCAGGGAAAAGGGCTTTTTCAGGTAATCATCCGCCCCGATTTCCAGTCCCGCGATGACTTCCCTCTCGTCCCGCCGGGCGGTGAGCATCATGATGGGGATGCGCTTCGTCGAGGGCTGGTTCTTGAGCCTGCGGCAGACCTCCCAGCCGTCCAGCTTGGGCAGCATGAGGTCGAGCAGGATGAGGTCCGGGAGCGTCGTTTCGGCCTTCTCCAGGGCAGAGTCCCCGTCGGAAGCCGTTTCCACCCGGAAGCCCTGCCGTTTCAGGGCCTCGGACACCAGCTCGGAGATTGCCAGCTCGTCGTCGACGACCAGGATCCGCTCGCCCGCCAAGGCCTATTCCTCCCGTTTCCTTCTGAATTCGCTGGCTTTCACGTGCTTTCCCGTCACCATGTAGATCGTTTTTTCCGCCAGGTTCGTCGTGTGGTCCCCGGCCCTCTCCAGCGCCCGTGAAACGAGGACAAGCTGGGTGGCCTGCTCGATGACCCGGGGGTTCTCGATCATCAGCAGGAGCAGTTCGTTAAAGATCTGCCGGTCCAAATCGTCCAGCAGGTCGTCCATGGCACAGACCTTCTTTGCTTCCTCGGCGTCCCGGTTGATGAACGCCCGCATGGTGCCGTCGATCATCTCTTCGACGATCGCCGCCATCCTGGGTATGTCGATGAGGGGCTTGATGAGCGTCTTGCCGAAGAAAAAGCGGGTGATCTTGGCGATGCTGACGCCGAGGTCCCCGATCCTCTCCAGGTCGATGGCCATCCGGTTGATGGCGGAGATGGTCCTCAGGTCCTGGGCCACCGGCTGGTACCGGGCGGTGAAAAGGAGGCAACCTTCCTCGATGCCGGAAGCCAGCTCGTCGAGAACGTCGTCGCCATTGAGGACCTCCCTGGAAAGGGCCTCGTCCTGTTTCTCGAGGGCCCAGACGGCCTTTCGGATGGCGTCCTGGGAGAGGTTGCCAAGTTTCAGGAGTTGTTCGCGAATGCGGTCGAGGGCCTCGTCCTGGGTCTTTCTCACGTTCAGTTCGGTCATGGTTCTCGTCTCCCTCCGTCCAGGATCGCCCTAGCCGAAGCGCCCGGTGATGTAATCCTCCGTCCGCCGGTCGACGGGGGAGGTGAAGATGTCCTGGGTGGGACCCGTCTCGACCATCTCGCCCAGGAGAAAGAAGGCGGTCAGGTCGGATATACGGGCTGCCTGCTGCATGTTGTGCGTCACGATGATGACAGTGTACTTCGTTTTCAATTCCCTGACGAGTTCCTCGATCCGGGCCGTGGACATCGGATCCAGGGCGCTCGTGGGCTCGTCCATGAGGAGGACCTCCGGTTCCACCGCGATGGCCCGGGCGATGCAGAGGCGCTGCTGTTGTCCTCCCGAAAGGGAAGTGGCGGGCGAGTGGAGCTTGTCCCGGACTTCGCCCCAGAGGGCGGCCCCCTCCAGGCTCTGGCGGACGATTTCGTCGAGCCGGGCCCGGTCCGTGGTGCCGTGAAGCCGCGGCCCGTAAGCCACGTTGTCGTAGATGGAGGCGGGGAAGGGGTTTGGTTTCTGGAAAACCATCCCCACCCGCCGCCGCAGGGCTATCACGTCCGTTTCGGGGGCATAGATGTCCGTCCCGTCGAGGAGGACCCGGCCTTCGACGCGGCACCCCGGGATGAAGTCGTTCATCCGGTTCAGGCAGCGAAGGAAGGTGCTCTTTCCGCAGCCGGAAGGACCGATAAAGGCGGTGACGGAGTTTTCCGGAAGGTCGACCTTCACGTCCTTCAGGGCCCGGGTGGTCCCGTAGTGAAGGTTCAGGTTCGAGATTTCGAATTTTATCCTGGACACGGTCTTTTCTCCTTTCGCGCTTTCCGCGGCCGACCCTAGCGGGTTGACCGCATCCGCAGGCGGGCCCGCCAGATGACGCCCGCCAGGGTGATGCCGAGGACGACCAGGAGCAGGACGAGGATCGTCCCGTACTGGATGCCGCGGGTCTCCTCGATGTTCGTTCCCGCCGTGGCCAGGATCAGGACGTGGTAGGGAAGGGCCATGACCTGGCTGAAAATGCTTTTCGCGAGTTCAGGCGTGAAAAACGCGGCCCCGGTGAAAATGATGGGCGCGGTTTCCCCGGCCACGCGGCCGACGCTCAGGATGCCCCCGGTCAGGATGGCAGGGAAGGCTGCGGGCAAAACGACCTTCCGGATGGTCTGCCACCGGGTGGCCCCCATGGCGTAGGAGGCGTCGCGGTAGTCCTGGGGAACTGCCTTCAGGGCCGCTTCGGAAGCTCCCACGATAACCGGCAGGGCCAGGCAGCCCAGGGTCAGGCCCGCCGAAAGCAGGCTCGAGCCGAACCGGAGGAAGATCACGAAAAAGCTCAGGCCGAAAAGCCCGAACACGACGCTGGGGACACCCGCGAGGCTTCGGACCGCCAGGCGCAGGAGGCGGGTGAATCGGTCTTCGGCTGCGTATTCGTTCAGGTAGACGGCGGTCAGGACGCCCACAGGGAAGGCGAAAGCCATGGCCACCACCACGAGCTGGACGGTGCCGACCAGGGGGGTGAGGATGCCGCCTTTCGTCATGGAGTCGCGCGGAGGCTGGCTGAGGAATTCCCAGGAGAGGGCGCCGGCCCCCCGGACGACGAGGAAGACGAGGATTCCCCCCAGGACGGCCAGGACGGTCCCCATGCAGGCCCAGAGCACGGCCGTTGCCAACCGGTCCTTGAAGAGCCGGCCCTTCATGAGCGCCACCGCCTTCCGCGTGCTTCGATCCGGGCGGCGAAAAGGTTGATCGCCCAGGTGAACAGGAAGAGCAGGAGGCCCGCGAAGAACAGGGCGTGGTAATGCCCGGATCCCACGGGAGTTTCCCCCATCTCCGCGGCGATGGTGGAGGTAAGGGGCCGGACGGCATCGAAGACGGATTTCGGGATCACGGCAGATCCGCCCGCGGCCATGAGGACGACCATCGTCTCGCCGACGGCCCGCATGATCCCCAGGAGGCAGGCCTCGAGGATCCCGGGCAGGGCGGCGGGAAAGACGACGCGGGTGGTCGTTTCCCAACGGGTCGCACCGATGGCGTAGGATGCGTCGCGCAAGTCGTTGGGGACGGCGGCCAGGCTATCCTCGGCGATGGAGGCTACGATCGGGACGATCATGATGCCCATCAGGACGGAGGCGTTGAAGAGGTTAAGCCCGGTCAACAGATCGAGGCTTTCCTGCAGCCAGGGGGCGATGATCGTCATCCCGATGAAGCCGAGGACGACGGAAGGCAGAAACCCCAGGATCTCGAGGGCAGGCTTGAAAAACTCCCTCAGGAGGCGCGGGCAGGCTTCAGACAGGAAGATGGCGAGCCCGAGGCTCAGGGGGATTGCCAGGAGGGCCGACAGCAGGGTAACGGAGAGCGAACCGGCGATCAGCGGGAGCATGCCGAATTCCGGGGGTTCGTAGGTCGGGTACCACTCTCCCCCGGAGAGGATCTTCGCGAGAGAGGCCTCCCGGAGAAGAGGCAGGCTCTCCTTCGCCAGGAAGAACAGGATGAAGATCATGATGGTCATCCCCGTCATCGCGACGCCGGAGATAATCCTGCGGGGGAGGATGTCTCCCTTCATCGCTTCTTTCAAAACCGGATCCCCTCTTTCATGCCGGAGCCGGGACCTGCACACGCTTGCGGGTGCAGGTCCCGGTCAAGTTCCCACTCCAGGGTGATTGCGAAGGTTCGTCCCTTTGGGTTAGCGGAGGGGGA